>JAYUBA010000885.1:0-5186 GCA_043741075.1 Frigoriglobus sp. | reverse complement strand
CAAGGGGGGAGGTCAAAGCGATTACGGTTGCGCGCCGCCGGCCGGCACGGCCGCCATCGGCACGCGCGGAACCGGCGGCGCGACCCGCGGGGCGGCTTTGGATATAAACCCCTGATTTCGGACGAAACAGGGCCGAAAAGCCTTTGAATCGCCTGCCATTCTGACGTTTATGGGCAAAGCCCCGCGGGGCCGCCGCCGGGGCGAAGCCCGCACCCTGCGCCGCGGGCACCAGCGGCTCGATGCGGAGGTCGTCGAAGTACGCGACCCCGACGCCCGTCAGGGCCGCCGTCAGCGACACCTGCCCGCTCGCCGGCACGCGGCGGTACAGGCGGAACTGCTTCCACTTCCCGTCCGTGCTCAACAGCCGCACGGCGAGCGGTTCGCCCCCGATGTCGTCGTAGAACAGCACGCCGTCGGCCGTCAGCCGGATGTTGTTTTGGATCTTGACCCACCCGCTGACGCGGACGAGCGTGCCCGGCGGCAGCCGCACCGGCTGGCTCTCCACCGCGAGGAACGTCCGCTCCAGCGGGTGCGTGCTCTTCTCGATCGGCTTGCCGTCCTTGCCCACGCCGCCGCGCTGCCGCACCTCCAGCTTCAGCACGCCGCGGCCGAGTTCCGGGGCCGGCGGCACGTACCCATCACCCGGCAGCGCGATCGGGCGGCTCGGGCCGTACAGCTTCGGGTCTTTCGGCTTCTCCTTCGGCACCACCACGTCCGCGAGCGCGGCGGACGGAACGATGCCGGCGGCCACGTCCACGCGGTCGAGCGTGCCGAACCGCGCGGTCCACCCGGGGACCGCGTCCAGCGCCAGCCCGTCCTTCGGAATCTCGGCGCTCGGCTCGAACGCGCCGCCGGGCAGCACGCTCGCCGCCGGCCGGCACGCCTGAATTTCGCGGAACAGTTCCCAGTGCTTCGGCAGGCTGAAGTAGCTGACCGCGAACGGGCTGGCGGTCGGCACGTCGAGGGTCGCCGTCGCCTGGTTCCAGTGGTCCCGCATAATGACCCGCAAGGGGCGCAGGGAGCGGTTCGCGTCGGCGAACGCCTTGTCGTACTGCTCGGCGGCGAAGTCGCGCCGCGCGTCCTCGTGGAACTTGGTCGCCTGCTCGAACAGCTTGTCCGCGCCGCGCACGGTCACGCCCATCGCGACCAGCTTCGCGTGGACCGCGTACGTCTTGTCGTACTCCTCGGCGGCCAGGTCCATCGCCCACCGGGCCGCGAGCTTGCCGTACTTGCGGGCGTAGTCCTGCCACCACACCACCAGCCCGTCCTGGGTCTGGTCGTTGGTGAACACGATCGGGGTAACGAGGTCGAACTCCGAGATGGTCAGTTCGGTCCCGCCGGTCTTCTTGACAGCGCTGTTGCGCAGGCACTCGACGCCGGCCGGGGTGATGCGCCACGGGTCGGCCCCGTCCTCGATGAGCGGCACCGTCACGACGAGCGACCCGAGCGCGCCCTGCTCCGGCACGAACTGGCTCCCCTTGCCCAGCCAGATCGGCAGCAGCAGCGCGCCGCGGTTGGTCCGGATGAGCGCGGCCTTCACGTTCGGATTGTTGGTGTCCAGCCACTGCGGGCGGTCGCGGCGCGGGGCCATCAGCACCGGGGCGAGCATTTCGAGTTCGGCGTTCAGAATCGCCATCCCCTGAAGGCGGTCCCGGCCGTGGTGGCTGTCGGCGAGGAACCGGTCGGACCAGAAGCCCAGCCCGCGGCACCCGCACGCGACGCTGATGTACGCGAGCAGCCGCACCTGCTCCGGGTGCGGCCCGACCGGATCGACGATCTTGTCCGTCTCCTTTTGTCCCAGCACGGTGGTGACGTACCACTCGGGCAGGTGGTTCTGCACCCACGTCCAGAACACGGCGCGGCCGGACGTGAGGGCGTTGCGCTGGAACAGCCAGTCGCGGTAGCGGTCCAGTTCGAGGCTGGTGAACAGCGGCCAGCGGTGCGCGCCGACGAGGTCGAGGAACGACGAGTACGCCTGGAACCCGTCCCACACGTCGGCCCCGAACGGGCGCTTCGGGTCGAGGTCGCGGACGAAGTTCTTGGTCCGCTCGACCGCGCCGTCCTGCTCGGCGGTGCGCCCGCCGCCCATGTCCCAGAACAGTACGTCGGTGGCGGAGAACTTGCGGTAGTACGCGTTCAGCCCGTCCCGCGCCGACTTGACCGCGGTCGGGTCGGTGACCGACGGCGGCGGCGCGAGCGGCGCGGCCGGCACGATCAGGAACCCCTGGCGGTTGGCCTCGTCCAGTACGTCTTGGGACACGTCGGCGGGCACCCAGAGCGCGTCGAACCCGGCCTGCCGGAGGACGTGCAGCGGGGTGCCGGTGTGCCGCACCGCGCGGAAGAAGAACGGCTTGTTATCGACGAACAACTGCCCGCCCTGTTGGGTCGCCATGCGGCCCCGCGGCCCGGCACCCAGTTCGCCCGCGGGGCGCGGCTTATTCACCGGCACGCCGGGCGCGCCGCCCTTGCCCTCGTCGGGCGGCTTCACCGGCCCGATGTCGAGGTCGTCGATCCAGATGTCCGCGGTGCCCGGCCCGGTGTACAGGTTCAGCACGAGGCGATCGACGTACGCGCCGGTGCTGTTCACCGCGCGGCCTATCTTCGTCTGGAGCACCGGCAGGAGCTTGCCGACCAGCCCCGGCACGTCGGTGAGGGTGAGCTTCTGCCAGCCCGTCCGCTTGTCGTAGGTGTCGCCGACGACGAGGGCGGTGAGCGGGGCTTCCGGGTGTGCCGGGTCCGGCTCCTTGGGGAACACGACCCGCGCCCGCAGTTGCACGCCGGCCTTGGTCGCCTTCACCCACACGCCGGCGGAGAGGGCCGCGGTGACCGGGGCCGCCGGGGTGTCGTAGTGGTAGTGGATGAACGCGGCGTCGCCGGCCGCGAGGTCGGCGGTGAGCTTCAGGTGCTCGCTGGTCGGCTGGCTCTTGAACGACTGGTCGGAGATGTCGTGTTCCTTCTCCTCGACCTTCACGTTCGCGTCGCCGCGGACGAGGACGGTGTTCTTGCCGCCGAACCCGTACCGGTGCGTCTGCTCGGCGCGGGCCGGCACGAGCGCGAACCCCGCGCCGACGGCGGCCAGCACGGCGAACACGAGCGACTGCGCGCGGGTCGGTTTGGGCATCGCGGTTCGGCTCCTTGCATCCCGGAGGGAGAACCCCACGCGGGTTCCGCCTACAACCCCCTCCTGGTCCGGAATGCGGCGGCACGCTATACCCCGCCCCCGGACGCGGCGGAAGCCCAACCGGCGCGCCGGTCGGGGACTACTCAGCCCTGGGTAAATCCACACACCCTACCCAGGGCGTTGCCCTGGGCTAAGTTGTCCCAGCCCTTCGGGCTGAAGACACTGCGCCTTGGAGTCACTATGTCCCGCTTCCTGCCCGCTCTCGCCGCACTCCTGGGAGTCGCGCTCATGGCCGTTCCCGCACCGGCACCCGCGGCGCAGCCGGAGAAGAACGCGGAGGATACGCGGCTCGCCAACGCGTTCCAAACCTATCTGGATGAGGAGTTCCGGCTGCACCCGCTGTTCGCCACGCAGCAGGGCAACCACGAGTTCGACGACCAACTCGACGACCTGTCGCCCGCCGCACGCGCGAAGGACGTGGAGCGCGCGAAGGCGTGGCTTAAACGGCTGCCGAAGGAAATCGACTTCAAGAAGCTCTCCCGCGACGGGCAGATCGACTACGAAATCTGGACGCACACCCTGACGTACGGGCTGTGGTCGGTCGAGAACGACAACCGGTTCGAGTTCGACCCCCGCGTGTACGGCGAGTACATTTCCGACGGCGTGTTCCTACTGCTCACGCAATCGACGCTCCCGCGCGAGCGGAACGTCGAGAACGCCGCGAAGCGCATCCGGCACATCCCGAAGATCGTGGAGGCGGCGAAGGCGAGCCTCAAGAACCCGCCGAAGATTCTGACCGAAGTCACCATCAAGCGGAACCTCGGCGCGATCGCCTTCTACGAAAAGGACATCTACGAGTTCGCGAAGGAGACGCCCGGCACCGAGCCGCTCGCGACCCCGTGTAAGGCCGCCGTCAAGGCGCTCAAGGAGTACCAGACGTGGCTCGAAACGGAACTGCTGCCGAAGTCCGCCGGCGAGTGGCGGCTCGGCAAGGAGAAGTTCGCCAAGAAGCTGGAGCTTGAACTCGACGCCGGCTTAACCGCGGACGAAGTGGTGAGGCTCGCGGAGGCGGAAGCGGACCGCGTCGAGCGCGAGATGTACTACGTCGCGAAGCAACTGTGGTCGAAGCTGTTCCCTGGCAAGGCGCTCCCGCCGGAGGACGCGGCCGGTCGCCGCACGACCATCAAATCCGTGCTGGACGAACTCGGCAAGGATCACGGCAAGCCGGAAACGCTGGTCGAAGACGCCCGCAAGAGCGTGGACGCGATCAAGGCGTTCATCCGCGACAAGAAGATCCTCACGCTCCCGGACCCGGACACATGCAAGATCATCGCGATGCCGGAGTTCCAGCGCGGGTTCTCCGCCGCGTACCTGAATCCGGCCCCGCCGCTGGACCCCAAGGCGAACAGCCTGTACGCGGTCGCCCCGCCGCCGAAGGACTGGACGCCCGCGCGGCAGGCCACCTTCTTCCGCGAGTACAACTCCGCGATGCTGCAAATCCTCACCATCCACGAGGCGTATCCGGGGCACTACGTGCAGCTCGCGTACTCGAACCGGTGCCCGTCGCTGGTCCGCAAAATCCTGTCGTCCGGGTCGTTCGCGGAGGGGTGGGCGGTGTACACGGAGCAGATGATGCTCGACCAGGGGTACGGCGACGGCGACCTGTCGCTCCGGCTGCACCAACTGAAGTTCTACATCCGCGCGGTGCTGAACGCGATCCTCGACCACAAGATGCACTGTGCGAACCTGACCGACGAGGACGGGCTGAAGATGCTCCTGGAACGCGGGTTCCAGACGGAGGCGGAGGCGGTGGGCAAGATCGCGCGCTCGAAGCAGAGCAGCACGCAACTCTCGACGTATTTCGTCGGCCGCACCGCGTTCTACCGACTGCGCCAGGACGTGCAGCGCGCGCGGGGCGACGCGTTCGATCTGGGCAAGTTCCACGAGGCCGTGCTGAGCCACGGCACGCTGCCGGTGAAGTACCTGCCGGAGTTGGTGAAGTGAGGAAGGCATTGCGGCGACGCCGCGCGGGTGCTTTGTCTTGGCCCTCTCCCCTTGCGGGAGA
>JAYUBA010000884.1:0-5188 GCA_043741075.1 Frigoriglobus sp. | reverse complement strand
GGGCCGACCGGGGCAACTCGGTCGGCCCGTTCTCGTTTCCGGCGCGGCTCTCTGCCCCGCGGTGGGCAGGAGCGTGCCCGTGTTCCGTTTTCCGCACCGCAATTCTCGTATTCCCGGCGCGAAACGCCGAGCAGAAAACACCAAATTCCACAGACGGCACGCCGCGTGCATTGGTAGGTGTGCATTGGCACACGCTCACGGAGAGTACTCATGGCGACGGCCGAAGCACTACCTCAGGTCGGGTACGACAAGCCGGCCGACGCCGCGCCCGCGGCGCCGCTCGCGTCGGTGACCGGGCTGATGTCGGGGATCATCGACGACGCGCAGACGCTCCTCCGTCAGCAGGCCGAGATGCTAAAGGCCGAGGTGCGGGAAGACTTCAAGCGGTCCAAGCGGGCCGCCGAGTTCGGCGCGATCGGGATCGTGTTCACGACCGTCGGCGCGCTGGGCCTGATTACCGCGCTCGCGTACCTCTTGCACGAGCAGTACGCGTTCAAGATGTGGGCCTCGTGGGGGATCGTGGGCGGGCTGTTCGCCGCGGTCGGCGCGGCCTGCGCCGCCTTCAGCTACACGCTGCTCGAACGGTTCAACCCGCTCCCGGATAAGACCCTCAACGCGCTCAAGGAGAACATCACATGGCAGACCAAGTGACCCCGGACAAGTCGCCCGAGGCGATCGAACGGGAGATGTTCCAGACCCGCGAGTCGATCACCGAGAAGGTGGCGGCCCTGGAAAGCCAGGTCGTCGGTTCCGTGCAGTCGGCGGCCGACACGCTCAGCAGCACGGTGGACGCGGTGAAGTCTCTCGTCTCCGGCGCGCCGGAGGCGGTGAGCGACACCGTGAAGAAGGCGACCGCGGCCGTAAGCGACGCGGTGCGCGACACGTTCGACATCACCGGGCACGTCCGGCGTCACCCGTGGACGGCGGTCGGCGCGTCCGCGCTGCTGGGCTGCTTGACCGGCTGGCTCGTCTCGCGGGGGCGCGGCAACTTCACCGCACTCGCCCAGGCCAGTCCGCCGACCCCCGCGGCCCCGCCGGTGGCTCGCGCGCCCGCCGACGACACCCCAGGCGTGTTGGACGGAGTGATGGGTGTGATCGGCGACAAGGTAAAGGATCTGGTCCGGACCGCTCTCGACACGGTAGCGGTGTCGCTCAAGGAGCAGATTCAGACCGGTGTGCCCAAGTTGGTCGGGGACGCGGCGTCGCGCCTCACGGATACCGGGACGGCCCCGGCAGCGAACGGGTCGCCGTTCGCCGGCCGGTTCGACGCCCGTGCCCGGTTATGACCGCTCCGGACGAGGGACTGCGGGCGGGTGCGGGTCGCGGGGCGAATGGGAGTTCGCTCCGCACGGACCGCCCGTCCCGCGGTCGTGTTTGGGGGACCGTGGTGATGCGATGCGTGGGGCTGATTCTCGTGATCCTCGGTGCGCTGGCACTCGGATACCAGGGTTTCGCGCACGCCGCGAGCGAGGAACCTTTCGGTGCGTCGGACGAGTTGTCAGTTCCGCCGCTCGTGAGCGGGATCGTGGTGGTGAGCGGGCTTTTGCTGCTGGCGAGCGGCGGCCGGCGTGCGGACGACTGATTCCCGATACGATTGGTGATAACCATTCCTTCAGCGGCCGGGAGCGCGCACTGCCGCCCTCCCGGCCGCTGAGCGCTCCGGGTCCGACGGCGTAAGCGGACCATCGCACTCACCGCAACGACGACGCGATCTGGACGAACGTCGCCTCGAACACGTCCCGTTTGCGATACTCGCACCAGCAGAGGACCGCCACGGTTTTGTTGCCGACCGTGATCCCGGAGACGACGATCAGCCGGGCCGAGTCCCGCGACTCCTTCACGTTACTCTCCAGCCGCACGGAGGGAGTGGTCGCGGGAATGGAAGTCTGGATCGGGTCGCCCCGCACCGCGTCGGTCAACTCCTTGAACGTAAGGGTGTAGTCCCCCCCCGCGCCCTTGATCCGCGCGGTCTCCATGTCCTCGGCGTACTTGCGGGCCACCTGGAGCGGGTCGCCGCCGCCGTCCAGCACGTACACGCTCATCTCGGCGGTGTCCGGCCGCGCCTTGCGGTCGTCCTCCGGAGTGAACGCCAGGCGCAACCGCCGGTCCAGGTCCGGCTCCGCGGTCTTCAGTGCCGCGTATTCCTCGGCGGCGACCTCCTTCCACAACTCCTCCGCGTCCGAGACGGTGTAGGGTACTTTGTCGCCCTTGAAGTCGGTGACGTTCGACTGCCGCGGCTTCCAGTCCTTGCGCATCTCGAGGAACTTGAACTTGCCGCGGGCCGCGGCGAACTCGCCCTTCAGCCCGTCGAAGTCGTTCTCCCCGCTCCAGCTCATCCAGTAGTACGCGATGCCCTGGTGGGCGACGGCGTACGCCTCGCCGACCCAGATCAACCCCTCGTTGGACTGCGCGCGGAACCGGAAGCCGTGGTCCGGGGCGATCGTTTCCCCCATCCACTTGGTTTCGAGCGGCGGCTCCTCGCGCACGGTGGAGAGATTGAACAGCTTCGGGAACGGCTTCTTCAGGCTGCGGCGCGTCACGCTCGGCCGCGGCGACCGGTCATCGCCGGGCGGCCGGTTCGAGCCGAATGCCATGTACGCTTCGGGGCTATCGCGCTTGTAGGACATGACGAACGGCGGCCCGAGCGTGACCCGCAGGCTGTCGTCCCGCGTCCACCCGGGCGGCAGCGGGTCCACGCGGACGTTCAGGTCGGGCAGCCGGGTAACGTCGTCCGCGGGGGCGTCGCCCTCGCGGTGGGTGAACTTGAAGACGATTGTGAGCGCGGTGCCGGCCATGAGTACGGCCGCGATGCCCGCGAGGATGAACACCTGCGCCTTGTTGGCGCGGTGCCCGGGGAGCGGCGCGTCCGGGTCGCGCTCTTCGACCGCGGTCCGGCCGACGGCCTCGAAATCCGGGTCGGTCGCCGCGGGCGGCGGGGCGGCGGGCGCGCCGTAACCCGACGGCGCGGCCGGGTAGTCCGGCGGGGGCGCGGTGGTGGCGGATGTGAGCGCGGGCGCGCCGAGGGTGAACTGCATCCCGCACCGCGGGCAACTCAGCACCACCCCGACCGGCACCTGCGACGGGTCGAACACATACGGGCAGGTCGAGTTCGGGCACTTCAGCATGTTGCTCATCGCGAATCCTGGCGCGTGCGGGCGGCGAGTGCTACTCCAGTGTACCGTCTGACGGGGCGGACGGGGGGAGCGGTTCTTCCTCCCCTTCCCCCGCGTCCTCGTCCTCGTCTTCCGGCTCCAACTCGATCAGTTCGAGCGGGTCGAGCGCCTTCGGGTCGGCCACGCGGATGGCGGTGTCGCCCGCGAGCAGCGCGAGCAGTTCCGGTAGCACCGCCTTCGCGCGCCACCCGCGGCACAGCGACACGTCCGGCAGCGGTTCGCCGTAGGCCCGACTCCGCACCACGGCCTTCAGGTCCGAGCCGGAGGCGACCAGGTTCCCGGCCAAGCGGTTGCGGCCCGCGAAGTCGTTCAGCACCACACTCAGAAGGTTGCCCAACAGAACGATGTTCGGCGGGTCGTTGTCGCGGGTCTCGGGTTCGGGGCACCGCTCCATCGGGAGCGCCATCGCCCGATGCACGGCTTCGATGATCGCCTCTTCCTGTCCGCGCGGCAGCCCACGGACCGCGTGCAACTCTTCCGCCTTGGTCGGCGCGCGGCGGGCGACTTCGATCAACAGGTCGTCGCGCATCATGAACCGCGGCGGCCGGTTCACGCGCTCGGCGAACTTGTCCCGCCAGCCGTACACTTCGCGCGCCACCGCCAGCGCCCGCCGGTCCAGTGCGCCGATGCCCTTGATTTTCCGCCACCGCTCGACGGTCGCGTCGTCGAGGACCGCCTTCTTCACCGCCGCGGCGAATTCTTCCTGCGCCCATTCGAGCCGCTTGTGCCGCTTCAACCTCTCTGTGATCTTGCGGTGTGCGGGCAGCAGGAACCGCACGTCGTCGTAGGCGTACCGCACCTGGGCCGGCGTGAGCGGGCGCTGCCGCCAGTCGGTGAGCGTCTCGCCCTTCTGCATCCGCTGGTGCAGCAGGTCGTGAACCAGCCCCGCGTAGCCGATCGGGTACGTCATGCCGATCAGCCCGGCGGCGATCTGCACGTCGAACACGTTCGCCGGCGGGCGGCCCGCTTGAAAGTAGCACATGCGGATGTCTTCGCGGCCGGCGTGGACGATGGTGGTGCAGTCCGGGTTGAGCAGCAGTTCCCAGAACCCGTCGAGCGGGCCGCAGGTGTACGGGTCGATGACGAACAGTTCTTCCGCGGTGGCGACCTGAACGAGGCACAGTTCCGGGCGGTACGCGTCCTCGCCGACGAACTCCGTGTCGAACCCGATGAGCGGTGCTTTGGCGAGGTGGCCGAGGCATGCGGCGAGTTGGGCCGGGTGCGTGACGAGCTGTTCGGGGAGTGCGGGCCGCTTGGCCGGTCGGCGGGGCATGAGTGGGGAGCCGTGTGTGCGGGGAATGAATCACCTTCAATGGTGGCGCGGCGACCGCGGTGCGGTCAAGCCGCTGTCCTGATAGTTTGTAGTAACCGACCCCCGCCGGTCCCACCGACACGCGCCACCCGCGAAAGCGGTCGCTCCGAACGGCTCACTTCGGCTAGAATCGCGTTGTACCCGTCGCGGAGCGCGCCATGCTCGACGAACTGTTGGAACAGAAGGTGGTGATCGACCTCGTCAGCCCCTACGTGTGCCTGGGCCGGCTGGTCCGGTACGACGAGCACTTCTTCGAGCTGAAGAACGCCGACCTGCACGACCTCCGCGACACCGACACGTCGCGGGAACTGTACGTCGCGGACTCGGTCGCCACCGGCATCAAGCGGAACCGCAAGCGGGTGTTCGTGCGCCGCTCGGAGGTGGTCGCGATTTCCAAACTCGAAGACGTGGTAGACGAGTGATGTGCCCGAGCGACTCGAACCTCTTTCAGTGCCCGTGTTGCGACTACTTCACGCTGGACGAGCGCGGCATCTGGGATATTTGCCGCGTTTGCTTCTGGGAAGACGGAGACACGGACCTTGATCGACCCGATGAGCGATCGGGTTGCAACAACGGGCTCACGCTCCGGCAAGCCCGCGAAAACTTCGAGACTTCTCGCTGGACGCGACAACTTCAGACGGCCTGTTTACCGGGTGATAGTGCGTGCGGCTTCCGAGATCGTGCGTCAGCGCCTTGTTCTTGG
>JAYUBA010000883.1:0-1501 GCA_043741075.1 Frigoriglobus sp. | reverse complement strand
ACCGGGCGGCCAACTTCTGAAGTGCGGACAGGCCGATGGCGGCGTTCAGGGAGCGGACCGACCCGTCCCCCAACACAACATTGCACACCCCGGTGTGGAACGCGTACAACTCGCCCTGGTTCCACCCGTTGACGCCGACCGGCCCGGCGGCGACGTGCGCGGCGGTGGACACCTTTCCCGCGGGCTTCACGCCCGGCGTGACCGGCCCCCGCGTCCCCGCGCACACGATGTTGTTACTCTCGGCGCCCCACGCGCCCGCGACGAACCCCAGGGTGGCCGCGGTGGCGTACTGCTTCCCGCCCGACCAGCCCTCGTGCCGCGCCCCGGACTCGCCGATCATCAGCGTGTTGCTCAGCCCGTCGCTGATCGCCTGCATACTGGTCCGCTGGTTGTGGGTCAGGACGCCGCGGGTCGGGTCGGCACCGGCGTAGGTCATGCCCAGCGCGGTCCACACGGCCGCGTTGTTGTTCGCGCGGCTGATGGGCCAGTAGTCGCCCGTGGCCGGCGACTTGGTCCACCCGGTCGGGATCGGGTTGATGAAGTGGTCGGTGGGCACCGACGGGCACTCGTAAGTCGGGATGCGGAGGCTCGTGGCCGCCTGGTTCGACGGGGCGTTCCAGTCGAGCCGGAAGTTGTACCCGCCGGAGGCCGCCGTCAGGACGTTCGCCTGTTCGATGTACGGCAGCATGAGCGACAGGAACCCGTGCTTGGCGAAGTCCGTTCCCGCCGTCGGGGCGACCGCCGGGTTCTTCTGGAATTCGCGCAGCCCGGCCCAGTCGGCCGCGCCGGGGCCGCTGACGATGGCCGGCGGGAGCGACCCGTTGGTCCCCTCGTAGTTGTGGACGGCCAGACCGATCTGCTTGAGGTTGTTGGCGCACTTGATGCGCGCGGCGGCCTCGCGCACCTTCTGCACGGCGGGCAGCAGCAGGCCGATCAGGGCGGCGATGATGGCGATGACGACGAGCAGTTCGATGAGCGTGAACGCACGCCGCGGGCGCGGATGAGGTCGCATAACGGTCCCCCCGGATGAAAGAGTGACAACGGCCGTATGGGTTCCGGTTCCTCGCGCGACCGCTGCGGGCGTGCGGGGAACCGGCAAGGCGGCTCGATCACGTTTCCCCGTCGGGGGCCGGGTGCCACAATGGGCGCCCGACGGCTTTGCTGCGAACTCGTCCTTCAGCTCCGCGAGTTCATCGACCGGCGGGGTCGGGTTCCGGGATTTCTCGTAGAAGTAATAGCCGCCGGCCCCGATCACCAGCACCGCGACGGGCGCGAGCGTGTACTTCCAACTGCTCGTGCGGGCGGCCCTGGGACGGGAGTCGGTGCGGGTGGCTCCCTCATGGGTCACCGGGTTCGCGTGCGGGGAGAGGCGGTCCGCACACTTAAGCAGTTTACCGACGCGGTGTCGCTCGTCAAACGAAGAAATGATGAAGCTGTGAAGGGGAAAGCGGACGCGACCGGGCGACCGCTCCCGGCGGCCGAACATTCATCCCGTCGCTGA
>JAYUBA010000882.1:0-1503 GCA_043741075.1 Frigoriglobus sp. | reverse complement strand
GCCATCTGCGCCGTACCAGCCGACGGAGAGGTCGAGTTTGTGCAGCCGCGCGAGCTGCGGCCACGCCGCGAGGGCCGCGAGGTCGGGACGGTCGCGGGCGTCGATGTCGAGCGCCCGGATGGGCGCCGCGGCGAACAGCTCGTCGTTGCACTGCACGAGCGCGCCGAGCGACAGCACGCCGACCTTCCACGGGAACCCGCGGCGGAACTCGAACCGGTGCCAGCCCGCCCCGCCGGGCAGTTTCGGCAACGTGTGCGCCATGAGATGACCGGTCGCGGCGTCCGGCTCGTGCCGGCGGGCGCTCACCCACGCCGCGTCGTAGGGCGGCAGCCGGGCGAGCGCGACCTGCGTGCGGATGAACCGGGCGCGGAGGTGGTCGCCGTCCTCTTCGATGAGGTCGGCGAACACGAGCCGGGGCGTGTCCTCGTCCGGCTGCGCGCAGATGGCGCGGTACAGTGCGTCGTGCGAGCTGGTCATGCGTGCGGCGCGCGGCGCCGGAACCTCCGGTGGTCGAATCGACCTCACCGAGACACTCTACGCACGCTGCATACCCCGCGCCTATGCCAGCAGCGGGTGTTCGGCGCGGCCCCGCCCGCTAGAATCGACCACGCGAACGCCGGCCCCGTTTCCCGCACCCGAGCCTGCCATGACCGACGCCGAAACGCGGTTGCTCGAACTCCTCACGGCGCGCTCGTTCCGGCGCGCGGCACCCGGCGAGTCGTTCACGCTCGCGTCCGGCGAGACGAGTGAATACTTCATCGACGGCAAGATGACGATGGTCTCGTCCGAAGGCGGGGCGCTGATCGGGGACGCCCTCTACGAGTGGACGAAGGACCTGAACATCGACGCCATCGGCGGGTTGCAGGTCGGCGCGGTCCCGCTCGCGACGGCCGCCGCCATCAGCTACCACCGCCACGGCCGCCCGGTCGAGGGGTTCTGGGTGCGCGACGGGTTGAAAGACCACGGCACGAAGAAGCAGATCGAGGGCGGGCTGCGGAAGGGGATGCGGGTCGCCGTCGTGGACGACGTGTTCACGAAGGGCGGCTCGACGCTGAAGGCGGTGCAGGCCGTCCGCGAGTTCGGGTGCGAGGTCGTGGTCGTCCTGGCGCTGGTGGACCGCCTGCGCGGCGCGCGGGCGCTGTTCCGGCAGCACGGGATCGACAGCTACCGGACCGTGTTCACCATCCGGGATTTCGGCATCGACGTGCCCGAAGACGTTGGCTGAAGCCGGTGCCCGCGTCCGTTCTCAGCCATCGCGAAGTCGTGAAGACCCCTCACCCGGCTCGAGGACTCGCCGACCTCTCCCCGTGAAGCACGGGGCGAGGTGGGCACCGCGAATGTCTGTGAAGCCACGCGCGCCGCCGGCTTCACCTCGCCCCGTGCTTCACGGGGAGAGGTCGGCGAGGGCTTTGCACACCAAATGGTCACTGACCCCAAGAATAAGGACTTATGTCAAGTCTGAAGCCCTCGAATAAGGACTTACGTCGCAAATCGGGATTTGGT
>JAYUBA010000881.1:0-5195 GCA_043741075.1 Frigoriglobus sp. | reverse complement strand
GTTCCCACCGGGGCCGGACGCGGTCAACCCCGACGAACTGCGGGCGCTGCTCGACGACAACGGGTTGTCGCTCGCGGCGGTCGGCACCGGGGCCGGGTGGGTGAAGCACAAGCTGTCGCTGACCAGCCCGGACGACGCGGTGCGCGACAAGGCGGTCGCGTTCGTGCGGTCGATGATGGACTTCGCCGCGAAGTTCGACGCGCCCGCCATCATCGGGTCGATGCAGGGGAAGTGGGACGGCGCGGTGACGAAGCCGGTCGCGCTCCGCTACCTGGGCAACGCGCTCTTCAAGCTCGACCAGCACGCGGCCGACCTCGGCACCGCGCTCCTGTACGAACCGCTCAACCGGTACGAGACGAACCTCGTCAACACGCTCGGCGACGCGGTGCAGTTGCTGACCGGTGCCGCCCTGCAACATGTGAAAATCCTCGCCGACCTGTACCACATGAACATCGAGGAGACGAACCTCGCGGACGCGCTGCGGGTCGCGGGTCCGCTGGTCGGGCACGTCCACTTCGCCGACTCGAACCGCCGCGCCGCCGGCTTGGGCCACACCGACTTCGCGCCGATCGTCGCGGCGCTGGTCGAAATCGGCTACGCCGGCTACCTCTCCGCCGAGGTGCTTCCGCTGCCCGACGCGGACACCGCCGCCCGCCAGACCATCGCGAGCTTCCGCAAGTACGCAAAGTAGCCGCTCGCGGCCCGCGAAGCCGCAAGCGGCACTTGCCCAACTCCCACCGCCCGCCAATCCCCGCGACAACCGCCCATCTTCAGGCGCGCAAAGCCCCGCAAACTTGAATCAAAACGCTTGACGCCCCTCGGGGGCGGAGTTATACCCCGCCCGCTTTCTCACACACACTCTACGCGGGGCAGAGGCCCCTAGGAGACGGGAGCCGGGGCCGCTGGGGCGGTTTTCGGCGTCCGCACCGGCCAGCCGCCCGACGGGTCACACCGCCGGGCGACAGGGGCATTCACGCCGGCGCGGCCCGCACTTCCAGCGGAGGGGAAGGAGGCCATTGGTGTTCCAGGCGAAAAAGTGGAGCTGGAAGCGGGTGGCGGCCAACCTGCTGCTGGTGCCGGTGCTGAGCGGGGGCTCGGTCGCCGTCGTCCACGCGCAGCTCGGCCGAACCAGCGGCGGTAGCACGGGCGGTACGCCGCTCATGCCGGCCGCGACGACGACCCGACCGACCGCGCCGACGGCCGCCACCGGCGACCCGAAGCAACTGCTCAAGGACGGCCGCAAGGCGCTCGCCGAGGGCCGGTTCGCCGACGCCCAGGATTTGGCGCAGGCGGCCTCGTCGAACAACCCCACCGACAAGTGGGGGCTGTTCGACGACACCCCGAACGCGCTGCGCAAGGACATCGAGGCCGCGAAGGCCAAGGCGCAGAAGGGACAGGCCGAGCAACTGGCGAAGCAGGCCAAGGCGCTCGCCGCGAAGCCCGCCGCCAACGACGCCGAGCGCGCCTACAACCTGGACAGCGCGCTCCAGATGGCCCGCAAGGCCGACCAACTGCACGGCCCGTACTCCACCTGGGACATGGGGGAGCGGCCGGACAAACTGGTGAAGGACCTGCAGGACTCCCGGTCCAAGCTCAAGGTCGTGACGACCAAGCCGCCCGCGGCCGTGCCGACCGCCGGTGCGCTGCCGCCCAAGCCGGGCGCGATGCCGCCGGCCAGCACCGGCGCGCAGCAGGTCGCCGGGAAGAACGACGCCAAGAAGGCCGGCGCGCTCAAGCTGATGTCCGAAGGTCGGGCGCTCGCCGACCAGGGCAACTACGTCGGCGCGAAGGCCCGGTACACCGAGGCCGACAAGCTCGGTGCCACTTTCGCCGCCGGCGAGTACGGCCCCGGCTTCGCGCTCCAGGAGTTGAACACCCGCGGCGCCGCGGCGATGGACAAGCTGGTCCGCGACGCGCAGGGGTACAGCGCCCAGAAGGACTACGCGAAGGCCGGCGCGGCGCTCACGAACGCCGGCCAGATCGCGGCCACGCTCGGCCTGTTCCCGAAGCCGGTGGCCGAGGCCCGGGCGGCGCTGTTCGTCGCGTCCGCCGGCAAGTTCGGCACGCCCTCGCCCAGCGGCCTCGCCGCGACCGGCGGGGCGGAGTATCTCGTCCCGGCCGGACCGCCCGGAGCGGTCGCGCCGGTCGCCCCGGCCGGTACCGCGACCGTCTACGGCGGCCCCAAGCCCGGTCTGCCGCCCGGCACCCTGACCGGCCAGCAACTCCTCGTCCAGTCCCAGATCGAGTTCAAGGCCGGCGACTTCGAGACCTCCGAGCGCCTGGCGCGCCAGGCGCACAACCTCGGCGGCGTGCAGGAAGAGGCCCGCGGCCTGCTCAACAGCATCGACGCGGAGCGGTTCGCGCAGAAGCAGCGGGGCGCGGTCGCGGCCGTGAAGAACGCGAAGGCCGCGTTCGATCAGAAGGAGTACCAGCGCACCCTCGGCGTGCTGGTGCTCATCGACCCGAACATGCTCCCCGCCGACGCCAAAAACACCCGCGACCAACTGCTCACCGCGTGCAAGGTCGAGCTGGACAAGACCGGTGCGGGCGTCGTCACCACCGGCGGCCTCCAGCCGCCCGACACGATGGCGCTGCCGCCGGGCGACCCGCTGCCGGGCACCAACCCGCCGGGCACGGCCCGCGTCGGGTCCGATACGAAGGCCGACGGCCCCGCCGCCCAGGCCGACGCGCTGCGCCGGGTGCAGCTCCAGAAGCTCCGGAGCGAGAGCCTGAAGGTGCAGGAGGAGGCGCAGAAGGCGTTCGGGCGCGGCGAGACGGACCTCGCCATGCAGATGCTCATCGACTACTCGAACCGCGTCCGGGCCAGCGGCCTCGACCCGGCCGGGATCGCCCAACTGCTCCGCCAGGTGGACGCGAAGCTGGACACGTTCCGGCTGATGAAGGGCCAGGCCGACGCCCTCGCGCGGCAGAGCCGGGAGAAGAACGACGCGAAAGCCCTGGTCACCGGCCACGGGGTCGTCGAGGAGGACCGGAAGAAGGAAGTGGCCGTGCTGGTCCGCCAGTACCACGACCTGATTAAGAAGAGCGACTTCGCGCGGGCCGAGCGGGTCGCGCTCCAGGCCAAGCAGCTGGACCCGGACGACCCCGCGGTGTCCGCGCTGGCCGAGATGGCGAAGATCCAGAAGCGGGTGAAGGAGGCGGAGGCCGGCCGGGCCAACCGCGAGCAGTTCTACCTCACCGGGATGAACGACGCGGAGCGCATGGGGCCGATCGTCACCTCCGACGACCCGGTGGCGATCCAGTTGGACGCGCTGCGCCGGTCGCGGGGCCGCGGGACGGGCGACAACTTCCACCTGAAGACCCGCACCCCGGCCGAGTTCGACATCGAGCTGAAGCTGGACAAGCCGATCTCGGTGGAGTTCACGCAGACGCCGCTCGACCAGGCGATCGAGAACCTGAAGACGCTCACCGGGCTGCCGCTGGTGATCGACGGCCGCGCCCTGGACGACGAGCGGATCAGCCAGGTCCAGCTCATCACCGTGAAGCCGGGCACGGCGGTGGCCGCGAAGAACGTGCTCGCGTTCACTCTCGAGCAGGCCGGACTGAGCTACGTGGTCGAGCACGACCTGGTCAAGGTGACGACCACGAAGAAGTCGAAGGGGCGGCTGCACACCAAGGTGTTCTCGGTGGCCGACCTGGTGACCCCGGTGCCGAACTTCGCGCTGCCGGACTACGCCAACTTCGACAAGATGCTCAACAAGAACCCGCTCAGCAGCGGCCGTCTGGTGATGCCGGGGCTGACCGGCGGCGCGACGCCGTACGCCCCGCGCAACGGGCTGGGCAACGGGCAGACCGCGAGCACCCCGCTGCCGGGGGAACTGGCGACCACGCCCGGTGTCCAGAACCCGTCCGGGTCCGGCGGACGGCTCGAGACCAGCCCGCTGGCCGGGTCGTCGAACGTGACGAACAACAACAACAGCAAGAACGAGCAGCTCATCAAGCTCATCACGAGCATGGTGCGGCCGTACTCGTGGGACGGGCACGGCGGGTCCGGCAAGGTCGAGTTCTTCGACATCGGCAGCGCCCTGGTGGTGAACCAGACGGCCGACGTAATCAGCGAGGTGCAGGACCTGCTGGAGGCGCTCCGCCGGCTCCAGGACCTGGCGGTCGCGGTCGAGGTCCGCATCGTGTCGCTGTCCGAGTCGTTCTTCGAGCGGATGGGCGTGGACTTCTCGGTGAACATCAAGACGAACACGACCAAGTTCGAGCCGGCCCTGACGAGCGGCTCGTTCCGCCCGCAGCCGTTCATCAACGACATCAACAACAAGGGGACGACGGTCGGGTTGACGCCGGCCGGGACGTTCACCCCGGACCTGGACGTGCCGATCCGGGCGACCAGCTTCCAGCGCGGGATCCCGGGGTTCGGCGGCTACCCCAACACGCCGGGCAACAACGGCGGAATCTCGCTGGGGCTGGCGTTCCTGAACGACATCCAGGTGTACACGTTCCTGGAAATGGCCCAGGGGGACCGGCGGGCGAACATCATGCAGGCACCGAAGTTGACCCTGTTCAACGGCCAGACCGCCACGCTGTCCGTCAACGACCTCCAGTTCTTCGTGACGAACGTGCAGGTGGTGTCGGTGAGCGGGCAGATCGTGTTCATCCCGGAGAATACGCCGCTGCCGGGGCCGGGACAGGGGGGACTCAACATCAGCATCCAGGCGGTGGTGTCGGGCGACCGCCGGTTCGTGCGGCTCAACCTGCCGATCAACCTGTCGGTGGAGTCGGGGGCGTCGGTGCCGCTGTTCCCGATCACCACGTTCATCACCCCGGTGTTCGAGGGCGGGAGCCAGGGCCAGCCGATCCCGTTCACGCAGTTCCTCCAGCAGCCGTCGTTCACCAGCCTGAACGTCCAGACCACCGTGGTGTGCCCGGACGGCGGCACGGTCCTGCTGGGCGGGCTGAAGAAGCTGAGCGAGAGCCGCAACGAGTTCGGGCCCCCGTTCCTGAGCAAGATCCCGTACCTGAACCGGCTGTTCAAGAACGTGGGCGTCGGGCGCGAGACCTCGCACATCATGATCATGGTGACGCCCCGCATCATCATCAACTCGGAGGAAGAGATCTTCCAGACCGAGGGCCGCCCGCCGAACGGCTGATCCGAGCGACGCGTGCCGAGTCGAATGAGCTGAAAAGCCGAAAGCCCCGCGACAGATGTCGCGGGGCTTTTCCCGTTA
>JAYUBA010000880.1:0-5195 GCA_043741075.1 Frigoriglobus sp. | reverse complement strand
GAGCCGTCTCGCTCCTGGGCCTCACGCTGTTTCTCGGCGTGGCCCTCTCCATCACCGCGATCCCGGTCCTCGGCCGGATCATGATGGAACTGAACATCACGCGGACGCGGCTCGGCGCGATCGCGATCACCGCCGCGGCCGTGGACGACGCGATCGGGTGGATTCTGCTCGCGAGCATCACGGCCGTGGTGAAGTCGAACTTCGACCCGCTGGAGACGCTCCGCATGGCCGGGCTGACGGTCGCGTTCGCGCTGCTGATGTGGTTCGCGGTGCGGCCGGTGCTGGTGCGGTACTTCGCGTACGCGCTGCGGGCGAACCAGGGCCGGCTGAGCGCGACGGCGCTCGCGGTGCTGCTGGTGTGCGTGCTGCTGGCGGCCGTCGCGACGAACCTGATCGGCATCTTCGCGGTGTTCGGCGCGTTCCTCCTGGGCGCGGTGCTGTCCGACCAAACGGAGTTACAGCGCGCCGCGCACGCGAAGTTGCACGACATCGTCACGTCGTTCTTCGTACCGGTGTTCTTCACCTACACCGGCCTGCGGACGGACATCAGCGCGCTGCACGGCGGTTCCATGTGGCTCGTCTGCGGCGCGGTGGTGGCCGCGGCGGTAGCGGGCAAGCTCGCCGGCTGCGGGCTGGCCGCCCGCGCGAGCGGGTTCACCTGGAAGGAGGCCGGCATCATCGGCGCGATGATGAACGCCCGCGGGCTGATGGCGCTCATCGCCCTCAACCTCGGGTACGAACTCGGCGTGGTGCCGCGCAGCCTGTTCTGCATGTTGGTCATCATGGCACTGGCGACGACCGTACTCACGACGCCACTTTTACTGTGGCTGCGGAAGGGGACGGAGATCGAGGGGCCGATCGCGCGGAGCGGCTTCCTGGGTACAGTGGAGGAAGAGGAACTAACCACAGAGGCACAGAGACACAGAGAAGACAGGAGAGAAGAATTGAAAAAATGACTTCACTCTCTTTCTCTGTGCCTCTGTGCCTCTGTGGTTAACTCTTCATGAAGAGCATTTGCGTGTTCTGCGGCTCGGCGGCCGGTGCGAACCCGGTGTACGCGGCGACCGCGCGCGAACTCGGTCGCGAGTTGGCGGCGCGGAAACTCGCGCTGGTCTACGGCGGCGGGCGCGTCGGGCTGATGGGCGAGGTCGCGTCCGCGGCGCTCGCGGCCGGCGGCACGGTGGTCGGCGTGATCCCGCACGCGCTGGCGCTCAAGGAGATCGCACAGGAGGACTGCACCGAACTCGTCGTGGTGGACACGATGCACGAGCGGAAGGCGCTCATGGCGGACCGGTCGGACGCGTTCGTCGCGCTGCCCGGCGGCTTCGGCACGTGCGACGAGCTATTCGAAATCTTGACGTGGGCGCAACTCGGTATCCACAACCGACCGGTCGCGGTGCTGAACGTGAACGGCTTCTTCACGCCGCTGCTCACGTGGCTCGACCACATCGTGACGGAAGGCTTGCTCCGCCCGAAGCACCGCGGCTTGCTGCTGGTAGCGGAGAGTGTGCCGGCGCTGTTCGACGCGCTCGCGTCGTGGGTGCCGCCGGCCCCGGCGACAAAGTGGGTGGAGCCGGACGAGCGGTGAGCTGCGAACACTTCGCGAGTTGTGTCAGATCCGATAATCAGCCTGGGGGTCATCGTCTCTGGCTTTAGGGTTCCCCGAACGCTATCGTGCTACCAAAATGAAGTCGGAACGGTCACAGCGGAGTTAGGAGTTGGGAATGCCCACCATAATCGAGATCGAGGTTCATCCTACCCCAACGCGGGTAAATGGGCGACAATACCAGTTCACCCCGAAGCACCACGGCTGCGACGCCGGGGCCTCTTGTTGGGTAGAGGAACTGACTCGCGACGAGGAGTTCCGCATCTTTAATGAAGCCGACGCAGAGGCGATTTGTGACGCCGCCGGAAACCACTATGGCGTGACGCGGATCGCTGAAGGAGAGGGGATAAGAGTGATCGGAACCTGGAGCCAGCAGATGGCCGAGTTCCCGGTTTGTGAAGACGGAAAGCCTTGGCACGGTTACCCCTGTTGGCCGCTAAATGAAATGAGCCCGGAGAATCGGCGCGGGGAGAAAATGCGGCCGGAGAAGCAAGTGTTCCGAATGATGTGTCGGGCTGGGGTAATCAACCGCCGAGAGTCCAAACGACTGATGAAAGGAGACCCAGCGTGAGCACCTCGAAAAACCGTGTCTCCCAGCAGATCGACTTTGCGGACGAGTTTCAGGTCTGTTGGGCTGGGCCTAACCCTCTTGAACAGCGTGGCTTCTGCTTCGGCTCTGAAGAGGGTCAACTTCTCTTCGTCAGTGAAAGCGGGGAAATACTTGGCCCCCCGTTTCGAGGCAGCCCCGCCCAAGAAGCGGTCAATGGGGTCGCTGCTGTCGGCAACGTCTTGGCCGTTAGCACTCGGGCCGATGTCTCGCTGTTTCAGAAGGAGCCAGTCGGGGTCACTCGATCTACTGTCCACGCAGGGGCTCATGGAGTGATTGCCACACCGACGGGTTCCTTCGTCGCGTCCGCAGGCCTCGGCGGATGGATGATTCTCGATCCGGGTACCGGAGTGAAGAATGGCACCGTTATCGCGCCCCACGCTGGGGAGCGACAACTCTACATCTACCGCACCATCGCGTTCCACAGTCCGATGGGAAAGGAAGTGCTTGCTTGTGCGACTCGGACGGGTGGCGTTGGTGTCGCTACCTTTGCAAGGACCGATAAGACGCAAACGTTCAACACGGCATCTTTCCGGGGTTTGGACGTTATCGACGTGTGTGCGATAGGCGACACTCCCGACTCGCTGGCATTGGTAGCCGCGGATCGAGACGGGACACTCGTGTTCTTTCGCGACATCTTGACGGACAAGAAGCCCCAAACCGTTCGCTTCAAGAGGGTATCCGGCACTGTTTATAAGGTGATGAGTTGTCGCGGCCACGTCTTGGTGCTGACAAGCGACGGGCTTTATGTGCTGCTGCACCTTGCCTCACGATTCCTCTCGAACAAGGACGTGAATAACCTGAGCGCTTCCACCTTCGTTCTACCGGTCGTTGCCGTCGATGCTAATCTAGTGCGGGACAGGTATGTTCTCATCGTGACAGACGAGAACACGGTAGTTCAAGCGGACATGGAAGCCATCGAGAGGGATGATCCCGCAGCTGCGCGAGTGAGAGATGACGAGATTGACTCAGTGAGAGTGAGCCACTTCGACCCCACTTACCTTGAGCCAGAGTGGGAGTACGGTGCGGCACAGGAAACTCGCCGTGTCCCTGTTGGATGAATGCCGTGAGCGACGAGGGACGCCTTGCGGTAACGCATACGAGTGCGGCCTCGGTTCTGTGCGCGATCGCATTCTCGCCCGATAACCTCACAGTCTCGCGGGCGGTGATCGCGTCAAGTTCGTCGTCTGGGATGTGGGTAGCCCGCACATGGCTCTTCCCCCCACCTCACCTTACAATACCCGCACTTCCCCCTTCTCTCCAGCGCAGGAACCGCCGCGATGCCCGAGTACCGCACGGAAACCGACAGCATGGGGCCGATCCGCGTGCCGGCGGATCGCTACTACGGTGCCCAGACCGCACGCTCGCTCACGCACTTCGCCATCGGTGCCGACACCATGCCGCGGGCCGTCCTCCGCGCGTTCGGCACGCTCAAGAAGGCCGCCGCCCTCACCAACAAGGCGCTCGGCCTGCTGCCCGCCGACACGTGCGATCTGATCGCCAGGGCCGCGGACGAAGTCATCTCCGGGCACCTCGACGACCACTTCCCGCTCCGCGTGTGGCAGACCGGCAGCGGCACGCAGACCAACATGAACGTGAACGAGGTCATCTCCAACCGCGCCATCGCGATGGCCGGCGGGCACATGGGGTCGAAGAAGCCGGTCCACCCCAACGACGACGTGAACATGTCGCAGTCGTCCAACGACACGTTCCCCACCGCGATGCACGTCGCCGCGGCGGAGGAACTGGTTCACCGGCTCGTCCCCAGCGTGACCGCGCTCCGCGACACGTTCGACGCGAAGGCGAAGGAGTTCGCGGACATCGTGAAGATCGGCCGCACGCACCTGATGGACGCGGTGCCGCTCACGCTCGGCCAGGAGTTCAGCGGGTACGTCGCCCAACTCGACTACGGCCTCGCCGCGGTCAAGGCGACGCTGCCGATGCTGTACGAACTCGCGCTCGGCGGCACGGCCGTCGGCACCGGGCTGAACGCGCACCCGGAGTTCGCGGTGCGCGTGGCGAAGCAGATCGCGGACCTCACCGGGCTGCCGTTCGTCACCGCGCCGAACAAGTTCCAGGCGCTCGCGGGTCACGAACCGCTGGTGTTCGCGAGCGGGGCGCTGAAGGCGCTCGCCGCGGGCCTCATGAAGATCGCCAACGACATCCGTTGGCTCGCGAGCGGGCCGCGGTGCGGGCTGGGCGAACTGACCATTCCCGAAAACGAACCCGGCTCGTCGATCATGCCCGGCAAGGTGAACCCGACGCAGTCCGAGGCGCTCACGATGGTGTGCGTCCAGGTGATCGCGAACGATGTCGCGGTCGGGTTAGGCGCGTCGCAGGGCAACTTCGAGCTGAACGTGTTCAAGCCGGTCATCATCCACAACTTCCTGCACTCGGTGCGCCTGCTCACCGACGCGTGCCGCAGCTTCCGCGAACACTGCGCCGCGGACATGCCCGAAACCGACTACGAGGCGCTCGAATACGGCGTCGGCGCGGACAGCGGCATGGTGGAAGTGGATCAGTCGAAGCTCAAGCCGAAGGCGGGCGGGAAGGTGCGCAAGGGGATCGACGCGGACCGCAAGCAGATCGCGGCGTACCTGAGCAACTCGCTGATGCTGGTGACCGCGCTGAACCGTCACATCGGGTACGACGCGGCGGCGAGGATCGCGAAGACGGCGCACCACAACGGCACGACGCTCCGCGCGGAGGCGGTGAAGCTGGCCCCGCCGCTGAAGGACGGGAGCGGCGTACTGACGGGCGAGGCGTTCGACCGGATCGTGCGCCCGGAGAAGATGACCGGACCGGGAGAATAGGCGAACGGTTTTGCCCTCTCCCCGTGCGGGAGAGGGTGGCGGCGCTTCGCCGACGGGTGAGGGGTGCTGGGCTACGCGAACAACGCGAAGCTGTATTCGCGTGCGTTGCCTTACCCCTCACCCGTCGGCGAAGCGCCGCCACCCTCTCCCGCAAGGGGAGAGGGCAAGA
>JAYUBA010000879.1:0-5200 GCA_043741075.1 Frigoriglobus sp. | reverse complement strand
TGCTCGTGCTCGACAGGCCTGGAGGCCCGTCACCACGAAAAGCCACTAACTCAACTTCACGCCCAGTTCCTTCAACTGCCGCTCATCGACCGTAGCCGGGGCACCGGTCATCAGGTCGCGGGCCTTCTGGTTCTTCGGGAACGCGATCACGTCGCGGATGTTCGTCGTGCCGGCGAGGATCATCGCCCAGCGGTCGAGGCCCAGCGCGATGCCGCCGTGCGGGGGCGCGCCGCTCTGGAGCGCGTCCAGCAGGAAGCCGAACCGCGCCCGCGCGTCCTCCACGCTCATGCCCAGAATCTCGAACACGCGGCTCTGCACGGTCTGCTGGTGGATGCGGATCGAGCCGCCGCCGACCTCGTACCCGTTCAGCACCATGTCGTAGGCCTTCGCCCGCACCTTGCCGAGTGAGGCGTCGTCGGCGAAGTGCGGCAGGTCTTCGTCCATCGGCGCGGTGAACGGGTGGTGCATCGCGGCCCACCGGTTCGCCTCCGCGTCCCACCCGAACATGGGGAAGTCGAGCACCCACAGGAAGTTGAAGTGCTCCGGCCGCGGCTGGAACGGCACCGGCGTGTACAGTTCCTTCCGCTTCTTCGCCGCGTCGGCCTTCTTCTTCTCGGCGTCGTCGTACTCGGCCTTCTCGTCCCACCAGTTCCGGTACAACTTCAGCCGCGTCGCGAGGTGGACGCGTAGCGCGCCGAGCGCATCGCACACCACCGCTTCGCTATCCGCGACGAACAGGAGAAGGTCGCCGTCGGCCGCGCCGAGACGCTGGACGAGCTTCGCCTTGAGTTCATCGTTGAAGAACTTCTCGATCGGCCCGGTTAACTTACCGGCTTCCACCTTCATCCACGCCAGCGCCTTCGCCTTGTACGTCTCCGTAACCTTCGCCAGTTCGCCGCCGGATTTCAGCGCGGTGTTGCTGAACAGCGGTGCCTTCTTGGCGTCCTGCGCCGCGGCACCGCCCTTCGCGTTGATCGCGCGCACCACCCCGCCGGCCGCGACCGCGTCCTTGAACAGCGGCGATTCGCTCGCGGCGGCGATGTCGGTCACGTCCACGATTTCCAAGCCGAAGCGCAGGTCCGGCTTGTCGGAACCGTACTTCGCCATCGCCTCTGCGTAGGTGAGTCGCGGGAACGGGGTCGGCAGCTTCACGCCGAGACACTTGTCGAAGATGTCGGCTGAGAGGGTCTCCATGACGCCGGTCACGTCCTCGCGCTCGACGAAGGACATCTCCACGTCGAGTTGCGTGAACTCCGGCTGCCGGTCGGCGCGCAGGTCTTCGTCGCGGAGGCAGCGGGCGATCTGGAAGTAGCGGTCGTAGCCGGCGATCATCAGCAGTTGCTTGTACAACTGCGGCGACTGCGGCAGCGCGAAGAACTCGCCGTTGAACACGCGGCTGGGCACGAGGTAGTCGCGCGCGCCTTCGGGGGTGCTCTTGCCGAGCAGCGGCGTTTCGACTTCGAGGAACCGGTTCGCGTCCATGTGGTCGCGGATCACCTTGCAGAGCCGGTGGCGCAGGATGAGGACGCGCTGGATCGACCGCCGCCGCAGGTCGAGGTAGCGGTATTGAAGCCGGAGGTCCTCGTTGGCGAGTTCGGTGCCGAACTCGCTCACCTCGAACTTCAGCGGCGGGCACTCGTTCAGGACGCGAAGCGTCTTCGCTTCGACCTCGACCGCCCCGGTCGGAATGTCGGCGCGCGTGGCCCCTTCCACCCGCTTCCGGACGACGCCCGTGACGGACACAACCCACTCGCCCTTCAGCTTTTCCGACTGGGCGTAG
Organism: Frigoriglobus sp.; assembly: GCA_043741075.1. GTDB lineage: Bacteria > Planctomycetota > Planctomycetia > Gemmatales > Gemmataceae > Gemmata. The sequence goes on along the minus strand of JAYUBA010000879.1, from coordinate 3,420 downwards.
AGGTCGGCGGCGTCGGACTCGAACACCACCTGCGTGAGGCCGTAGCGGTCGCGGAGATCGACGAAGATCTGGTTCCCGTACTTGCGGGTGACGAGTACCCAGCCGTTCAGGGTGACCGTCTGCCCGGCGTGCCCCTCGCGGAGTTCGTCGCAGGTGTGCGTCCGTTGCCACTCGGCCATTTTGCCCTCTCCCGGCGGAACGTGTCGGCGTGTAAGCCGTCAGTATACGGACGCCGCGCCGCGGCGGTCGGTTCGCGGTCGCGGGCGGGCGGCGCGTAACGGCACGCGCATTCCTCTGGAATCGGTCGCGGCGGTGCGGGATGATGGGTTCGGTTTGTACACGTCTGGGAGGAACGACATGAAGCTCTTCACGATGGCCGTGCTGATGGCGGCGCTCGGCGCGGCGGGCGCCGCGCCGGTACCGGCGGGGGCGAAGGACGCCGACCCGCTCCCGGTCGGGAGCGCGTGGACCGGCAAGTTGACCCAGCGCGGGGGCGGCCCGACCGGGTTCGACTGCGAGTTCAAGATCACCAAGCGCGACGGCGAGAAGTTCGAGGCGGAACTGCGCGAGAAGAGCGACGACATCGAACTGACGTACCTGGTCCGCGGCACGCTGGTGCCGGTCGATCCGAAGAACAAGGAGAAGGGGTACAAGATCGAGTTCAAGTCGCACGAGGCGAAGGACGTGAAGAACACGTCGGAGATTTTGGGCGTGCCGTACACCGGGAAGGTGGACGGGAAGAAGATCACGGGCACCTGGAAGCTGCCGGACGACAGCGAGTTCGGCAACCTCGAAGGCGACTTCGAGTTCGAGCCGGCCAAGAAGGAGAAGGAGTCGGCGAGTCGCCAGTTCTTCTCCCTCTCCCCTTGCGGGAGAGGGTGGCCGGCGCTTCGCCGGCCGGGTGAGGGGTAAACGTCACTCCAATCGCATCGCGAACCCGGCTCGTTTAGCTCGGCGCCCCCTTCACCCGGCTCGCAAAGCCTCGCCCCCCTCTCCCGCAAGGGGAGAGGGCAAATGTCCGACCGTGACGAACCACTTCCACGCGTAACCGTCGGGCAGTTCCGCGTCGGCGGCGCACTCCAAGTGGACGATGCGGCGGTGCCGGCCGGCGTCGGTCCGGCTGTGCCCGCTCGCGTGCGTCACGAGCGGGCGCATCAGCAACACGTCCCCGGCGCGGCAGTGGAGCGCCACGGCTTCACGCGACTCGTCGTCGCACGCCCGGTACGCGCGGTGCGAACCGGGAACCACGCGGAGCGGGCCGTTCTCCGGGGTCACGTCGTCGAGGTGAACGCGGACCGTCAGCATCCGGTCCAGCACGTCGCGCGGGGCGATCACGTGCGGCACGCCGGCCTTTACCGTCGGCTTGGTGAAGACGCCGGTGCGGCCGTGCGCCGCGACCGCGACGCTGTAATCCTTGTGCCACGGGAGCGCCCACGAGTGCCCCGGCGGCTTGTCGAAGTACAGCGCCCGCACCACACCCGCACCATCCCCCAGCACTTCGCGGAGCGCCCCGCGTAACACGGGTGCGCGGACCAGTTCCACCACCCGCGGCCACATGTCGAGCAGGTTGCGCGCGCCGTAGGCCGGGCCGCCTTCGCCGGTAAGAAGCGCGTCGTCGGTCGCGTGCGCGCGGGTCACGACCGCCCACTCCGCGAGCGCCGCGGCCACCTCTTCCGGTGCGAACACCGCGGGCAGCAGGGCGTAGCCGTCGGCTTCGAGTTGCTCGCGCCAGGTCATGCCGCACGGCTCCGGAAGCAGACCGCGTACACCGCGGCACCAGTCGCGATGAAGCCCATCCCTACGAACGCTTCCGTGCGCTGCTCCGGTGCCACGAACATGTTCACCAACACCGCGGCCATGATCGCGATGTACAGCGCCGGCACGAGCGGGTAGCCCCAGCACTGGTACGGGCGGTTTTCGGGCGTCACCGGGATGCGGCGGCGGAACACGAAGATCGTCGCCACTGCGGCCGTCTCGAACGTCGCCGACCCGAAGATCACGAAGTCGGTCATGATGTCGAACGGCGACTTGCCCGGCGGCACGTTGATGTCGAGGTCGTGGAAGCCGAGCGGGACGAGCGGCAACCGGTACTGCGTCAGCGCGCCGACGCCCACCACCAGCAGGCACGCCCACGCGGTCATCACGACCGTCGCGAGCGCCGGCGTGTGGTAGCGCGGGTGCAGTCGCGCGAAGCTCGCCGGTGCCAGCCCGTCCTGGCCCATCGCGTACAGCAACCGCGGGCCGACCAGGACGTTTCCGTTGAGCGCGCCGAGGACCGATGTCATCACGATCGCGCTTGCGATCACGATGCCGACCGGGCCGAGCAGCGCGGCGCAAAACTCCGTCGCCAGCGGGGTGGACGACAGGTGCCCCGCGGCGTCCTTCGCGACGATCGCGTCGCGCGGAATCACGAGGAGGTAGGCGAGGTTCGCCCCGCAGTAGAGCGCGATGAGAATGAACACGCCCGCGATCAGCGCGACCGGGATGTTGCGGTGCGGGTCCTTGATTTCGCCCGCCACCGGCGCGATGTTCATCCACCCGTTGTACGCCCACAGCACTGCGACCAGCGCGACGCCGAACCCGCTCCAGTTGATGCCGTCGCGCGGCCACGTCGGGGACAGGTGCGACACCTTCGGCGGGTGGCTCGGCTCCGCCAGCACCGCGTACACCACGAACGGCAGCGCGATCAGGAACAGCAGCGACGCGACCTTCATCACGGTGATGGCGAACTGCACCGCGCCGCCGAGGAACGTGCCGCGGATGTTCACGGCCGCCAGCCCCGCGAGGACGGACACCGTCATGAGCTGGCGCGGCCAGAACGTCAGCACCTCGACCTTCTCGCCGGGGTAGAGCGACTGCCGCAACACGTCGTGGAACGACTCGGTGAACATGGTGGCGAGGGCCGCTCCGCTCGCCGCGCGGATGATCCAGAACTCGACCCACCCCCACAGGAACCCGGCCATGCGGCCGTACCCTTCGCGGAGGAACACGTAGTTCCCGCCGGCCCGCGGGAGCAGCACCGCGATCTCCGCGAGCGCGAGCGACCCGAGCAGCGCCAGTACGCCACCGAGTACCCACACGCCGACGACGAGCGCGAACGAATCGACGTTGTCGGCGACCTTGCGGCCCTTGACGAACACGCCGGAGCCGATGACCGTGCCGACGATGATCGCGGTGGCGATCCACGGCCCGATGACGCGGGGCAGAGTAGCAGGCGGTTGGGTTGGTTGCATGAGGAGAGATGATACGCGAAGTAGTGCGGCGCGCGAAGCGAAGACCCCTCACCCGGCTCGAAGACTCGCCGACCTCTCCCCGTAAGACGGGGCGAGGTGTAGAAACTGTGTGTCCGTGAAGCAACACGGCGCAATTAGCGTTCGCGCCGTCCTTGTGTCCACCTCGCCCCGGCTCTGCGGGGAGAGG
>JAYUBA010000878.1:0-1505 GCA_043741075.1 Frigoriglobus sp. | reverse complement strand
CCACGCGCTTCAAAGCCGGGTTGGGCGAGCAGGGCCAGGACTACATCACCCGAATGCTCGACTCGGCCGGGCGGATGCGGCGGCTCATCGACGACCTGTTGTCCTTCTCGCGGATCACGTCCAAGATTCAACCGCTCGCCCCGGTCAACCTGAACGCCGTCGTCCGGGACGTGCTGTCCGACCTCGAAATCCGCGTCGCCCAGTCCGGCGGCCGGGTCGAGGTCGGCCCGCTCCCGACCCTGCCGGCCGACTCCGTGCAGATGCGGCAACTGTTCCAGAACCTCGTCGGCAACGCTTTGAAGTTCCAGCGCCCCGGCGTCCCGCCCGTCGTCATCGTCAAGGCCGAACCGCTGCGCGACTTCCCGCCCGACCCGCCGTCGAACGGTACGAATTCGCCGCCGCCCCGGTCGGGCTTTCGCATCACCGTGGCGGACAACGGCATCGGGTTCGAGTCCCAGTACGCCGACCGCATCTTCGAACTGTTCCAGCGGTTGCACGGCCGGCACCAGTACGAGGGGACCGGGTTGGGGCTGGCCATCTGCAAGAAGATCGCCGAGCGGCACGGCGGGGGAATCTCGGCGAAAGGGTATCCGGGGGAGGGATCGACGTTTATAATCGACCTCCCCACGTCTCCGGAGGCAGAAACTTACCATGCCACACCGACCCTTGCCGGTGACGATTCTCGTCGCCGATGACGACGCCGACGACCGCCAACTCGTCGCGGAAGCGTTCGAGGAGGCGAAGGTTCTGAACGACCTCCGGTTCGTGGAAGACGGGGTCGAACTCCTGGAGTACCTGCAGCGCCGCGGCAAGTACGTCGAGCCGGCCGAGTCCCCCCGCCCCGGCCTAATCCTGCTCGACCTGAACATGCCGCGGATGGACGGCCGGGAGGCCCTGAGCCGCATCAAGGGCGACCGCAACCTGCGGGCCATCCGGGTCATCATCATGACGACCTCGAAGGCCGAGCAGGACATCGTCAACTCGTACGACCTGTCGGCGTCGTCGTACATCACCAAGCCGGTGAAGTTCGAGAGCCTGGTGGACGTGGTCAAGACGATCAGCAAGTACTGGCTCGAAATCGTGGAGTTGCCCCCGGATGAGCCCGACACTCTCGCCTGACGGCCCGGTCCGCGTCCTCCTCGTGGACGACGACGAGGACGACTACGTCATGACCCGGGACGTGGCCGCGAACATCCCCGGCCGGCCGATCCGGCTCGACTGGGTCGCGGACTACGACGCCGCCCTGGCCGCGATGGCCCGGAACGAGCACGAGGTGTACCTCATCGACTACCGCCTGGGTAAGCGGACCGGCCTCGAACTCCTGTTCGAGATGCGCCAACGCGGGTGCGACGGCCCGGCCATTCTGCTCACCGGCCAGAGCGAGTTCGAGATCGACCTCGAAGCGACCGCCGCCGGCGCGGCCGACTACCTCGAAAAGGGCCGCCTCGACGAAGTCGTCCTCGAACGGTCCATCCGCTACGCCATCAAGCAGCACGCCCAGGAGG
>JAYUBA010000877.1:0-1505 GCA_043741075.1 Frigoriglobus sp. | reverse complement strand
TCGATTCGGCGGCGGTCGTCTGCACGCGCTTCGCGGCGACGGGACCGGGCTTGCCGGAATCCTGCGCCCGTGCGAGGGTTGCCGCGCCCAAGAATAGCGTTGCGAAGCAGAGGAGGCGGTGCATCGGGGAACGCTCCGGATCGGAGGGCGGCGGCGGGGCGCGTGGACGGCCTTCCGCGCCTTTTCTATCTTAACAGCACACCCCGCGCGAATGCACCGCGACCGAACCGACGATCCCCCACCCGGCGCCCGTCCGCTCCGAAGCGTTCGCCCGCCGGTTCAATTTGAAGAGGTCCGAGATTATGCACGCCAATCCCGACGTGCTCGCCAAAAGCGGCGTCCCCACCGACGCCGACCCGATCGAAACCGCGGAATGGACCGACTCGCTCGAAGCGGTCATCAAGCACCAAGGCCCGGACCGCGCCCAGTTCCTGCTCGAAACGATGCTCGCCGTGGCCGGCAAGGCCGGGGCGAAGCTGCCCAGCGGCGTCACCACCGGCTACGTCAACACGATCCAGCCCGAAGATCAGCCGCGCTTCCCCGGCAATCGCGAGATCGAGCGCAAGATCAAGTCGATCGTCCGCTGGAACGCGATGGCGATGGTGCTCAAGGCGAACAAGAACACCAACGTCGGCGGGCACATCAGCACGTTCGCCAGCGCCGCGACTCTGTACGAAGTGGCTCAGAATCACTTTTTCAAAGGCCGCACCGCCAACCACCCCGGCGACGTCGTCTTTTTCCAAGGACACGCCAGCCCCGGCCCGTACGCCCGTGCGTTCCTCGAAGGCCGGTTGAACGAAACGCAACTGACCAACTTCCGCCAGGAACTCCAACCGGGCGGTGGCCTCAGCAGCTACCCACACCCGTGGGTGATGCCCGAGTTCTGGCAGTACCCGACCGTGTCGATGGGCCTCGGCCCGATCATGAGCATCTACCACGCCCGCTACAACCGCTACCTGCGGGACCGCGGCTTGGCCAAGACCGACGACGTCCGGGTCTGGGCGTTCCTCGGCGATGGCGAGTGCGACGAACCGGAATCGCTCGGTTGCATCACCTTGGCGGCGCGCGAGAAACTCGACAACCTGACCTGGGTCATCAACTGCAATTTACAGCGGCTCGACGGCCCCGTGCGCGGCAACGGTAAGATCATCCAAGAACTCGAAGGCCTCTTCCACGGGGCCGGTTGGAACGTCATCAAAGTGGTCTGGGGCACGGGCTGGGATGAACTGATTAAAGCCGACTACACCGGGGCCTTGCAGCGCCGGATGATGGAAGTGGTCGACGGTGAGTACCAAGAGTACGTCGTCAAAGGCGGGGAGTTCATCCGCGAGCATTTCTTCAACACGCCGGAATTGAAGTCGCTGGTCGAGCATTTGCCCAACGAGCGGATCGCGGGGCTCAAGCGCGGCGGGCACGACCCCCTCAAAGTCTACGCCGCCTACAAGGCCGCCGTGGAGCACAAGGGCCAGCCCACAGTGCTTCTCATCAAGACCGTGAAGGGTTAC
>JAYUBA010000876.1:0-5203 GCA_043741075.1 Frigoriglobus sp. | reverse complement strand
CGCCCACTGCTCAAGGCTTCTCGAACAGCTTCGCGTCCAGCTTCTCGGCGGCCTTCTGGTCGGACAGCGTCGATTCGATCAGCGGCTTGCCGTCGCGGACGACGCGCATCTTGGTGAAGACCTTCCGCCCGTCCTTGTCCTTGTAGTCCGAGAAGAACGCCTCCTCGGGCACTTCCTTCCACTTCTGAAACTCGTCCTTCACCGTCACGTAGGTCTTCACCAACAGGCCGGTTTCCTTGTCGAAGTAGAGCGTGACCGCGGGCCGCTTGTCGCGCGTCACTTCCACGGCCGCCGTTCGCTCGCTCCCATCGACCTTCTTGCTCTTCGCGTTCTTGAGAGTGAACCCCTTGTCGGTCAGCAGCGGTGTGAGCGACGTGACCCAGAGTTGGTACACCTCGTTCCGCGTCTGCTCCAGCTTCTCGCCGGTGAGTTCCTCCACCTTGTCGCCCTCCTTGCCCCACGCCTTCTCACCGTTGACAACGACCGTCATGTTGAGTTTCACGTCGCCGAACTCGCCGGCCAGCGCGAAGCGGTACTTGTCCGGCCCCTGGAACGCCCAGTCGGCGGTGTAGTTCATCTTCGCGCCCGCCGCGGTGAAGACGCCCTTATCCTTCCACGTCTGAGCGAGCGGCTTGTCGCCGGGCTTGTCGCCGCGGGCCTTGATCGCCTTCTCGATGACCGCCTTCGCGTCGGCCGCGTCGTCGGCGCGAGCGGCGGGCGCGAGTACGAACACCGCCGCGAGCGGGAACAGGAGTTGTCGCATGAGATGACCTCAACGGGGAACGCGACCTACGTAGATGATGGCAGCGCCGCGCGAACGGAGGAAGGTCGGTTGGTGCGTAGTCTTGGCCCTCTCCCCTTGCGGGAGAGGGTGGACGGCGCTTCGCCGGCCGGGTGAGGGGAAACCGACGCGCGTGAAGTGCGCTTCGCGTGGCCCGCAGAACCCAGCACCCCTCACCCGGTCTTCAGACTCGCCACCCTCTCCCGCAAGGGGAGAGGGGCCAAGACAATCTTGCCCTGTATCAGTCGCCCATGCTGAAGAACACCGCCGGCGCGGCGGTCGTGCCGAGTTTGTTGATCCTCTCCAGCGCGCGGCGGAAGCGGCCGGTCGCGGCGTAGTGCGTCACGATCACCAGCGGCACCGGGCCGCCGCCGTCCTCCTGCGCTTCGTGCTGAACCAGACTCGAAATGCTGATCTCCTCGTCCGCCAGGATGCGGGTGATGTCGGCCAGCACGCCGGGTTTGTCGGTCACCTGCAAGCGCAGGTAGAAGCGGCTGCGGACGCGCTCCGGCGGTTCCACCGTGAACCCGCGACCCTCGCGGCTCCACAACTTCGCCGCGGCGAACGTCCGCTGCGCGCGGCCCACGCCCAGGTCGATCAGGTCCGCGACCACCGAACTCGCGGTCGGCATCTGGCCGGCGCCCGGCCCCTGGTACAGCGTCTCGCCCACGATGTCGCCGTACACCAGCACCGCGTTGTACGCGCCCCGCACCTGGGCCAGCAAATCCGTGTGGCGCAGGAGCACCGGTGCGACGTGGAGCGCCACCGTGGGCGTGCCGGTCGCGTCGGCCGCGCCGCCGCGACTCAGCTTCGCGCCGTTGGTGCTGTGGCTGTGCCCACCGGTCCACGCTTCCGCGAGAAGCTTGATCGTGTAGCCGAGTTCGTTGGCGAAGCGGATGTCCAGCGCGTCGATGGTGTCGATGCCCTGCCGCGCGATCTCGTGCGGCTTGGCCGTCACCCCGAACGAGATTTGCGCGAGGATCGCGAGCTTGTGCGCCGCGTCGCTGCCGTCCACGTCGAGCGTCGGGTCGGCTTCCGCATAGCCGAGCCGCTGCGCCTCCGCCAGCGCCGCCGCGTAGCTCATGCCGCGCTCGGCCATCGCTGTCAGGATGAAGTTCGACGTGCCGTTCAGGATCGCCTGAATCGCGGTCACCTGATTCGCCGCGAGGCTCTCGCCCAGCGCGCGAATCACCGGCACGCCGCCGGCGACGGCCGCCTCGAAGCACACGGTGCGCTCGGCCTGCCGCGCCGCCTCGAACACCTCCGCGCCCGCGTCCGCCAGCAGCGCCTTGTTCGCGGTGACGACGTGTTTGCCGGCCGCGAGCGCGTCGAGTACCACCTTCTTGGCGACGCCGAGTCCGCCGATCAGTTCGACGACGACGTGAACGGCCGGGTCGTGGATCGCACCGGCGATGTCCGTGGAGATGAGTTCGGGCGCGATGAGCGGGTCGCGCGGCTTGGCCGGGTCGCGCACGACGACGCGGCGCAGCGCGAGCGCCCGGCCCGCGCGCTGGGTGATGCGGTCCGCGTGCGCGAGCAGCACGTGCGCCACCCCGCCGCCGACGGTGCCGCAGCCGACGAGTGCGATGCCCAGCGTGTCGCTCATGGTCCCCGGACTCTTCCGCCCCGCCCGATCCGCGCCTGTGGTGCGGTTTCGGATGTCGGGGGCAAGTGGTGTTGGTCTGGGCTATTATCGCGGCGCGCCGGCACGCGGCCACCGGGGGAAATGGAGAACGCCCGGGGCCGAGACCCCGGGCGTTGTGATCGGCACGTTAAACGGCTCACGCCTGCGGGGCGGAGTTGCGGCGGGAGCGGAGTCGCCCGAGCAACAAGCAGCCGAAGCCCATCCCGGCCAGCACCAGGCCAGGAGGGGCCGGCACGCCCTTCGGCGGCGGCGGGGGCGGCGGCGGCGGGGTGACGACGCCGGCGATGTCCTTGTCGCTGGACCCGTCCGCGAACCCGCGGAATCGGACGACGAACCCGGCGGTGCCGTTGCTGCTCATGGCCGCGAGCAGGTTCGCCGCAGTCAGGTTGTTCAGCCCGGTCCCGGTCACAAGAAACGTGAAGGTGCCAGTCTGGCCGACGGCCAGCCCGTCCGACGGCATTCCGCCGCCGAGCCAGTTTCCGCCCACGGCCGCGCCGATGTCGAAGTACCCGTAAGGCGAGGTGGAGACGGTGTTGCTGTAGCTCGGCCCACCGATCAGGGTGAACGCTTGTCCCGCTGCCGGAGAGTAACTGGGGGCAAACGAGGTGACGCCGTTGATGTTGCCCTTCGAGTTGACGTTCGGGTCGTTGAACGCGAACCCGGTGATGTAGCCGCCGTTGATGGGCGGGCTGGTGTTCGTGAGCTGGGCGGTAATCACCGCCGAAGTGGTGGTCTGGTTCGTCACCGACAGCGACCCGGTGAACAGACCGGGCAACGTGCTCTCGCCGAAGTAAATCATGTCGGCGCGTGCGGGGCCGGCCGAAGTGAGGAGGGCTAACCCTGCCACCGCCGCGACGAGCGGGCGGAGCAGGAGGGCGGGGCGGGCGGACATTGTGGTGCTTCTCCAGGTGGGGGTTCGGCAGCCGGTGAGGGGCCGGCTGGACCGAAGAAACCGAGCGGACCGATAATTCGCATTCTTCCGACAGCACTCCCCGTGCCTAACCGGTTGTGGCCCCGCATCAAGTGTCGGTCGCCGTCACAAGTTGCGGAATCATCAGGGGTTAGTTGCTACCAAGAGAGAGTTACGGTTCCGAACAGTCGGTTGGGGCAGGGTGTGCCGTTCCAAAGGCTAGCGCGGAATTAATGAAAGCTTACAGATGCGAAGCGCCAACGCAACCAAAAGAACCGCCAATATCCTTCCAATCGCTCGAGGCCGAACCCCGCCGCTTTCAATCGGGTCTCAATATCTTCCCCTTTGACCGGTGAGGGCCGCCGGCGCGTGCCGGACGAGGAGATCGCGTCGCTCATGCCCATTCACATCCCGGAGTTCGCGCTCGTGCTGCTGGTCGGCCCGTCGGGCTGCGGCAAGTCCACGTTCGCCCGCAAGCACTTCAAGCCGACGGAAGTCCTGTCGTCGGACTTCTTCCGCGGGATGCTCAGCGACGACGAGATGAACCAGGCCGCGTCGGACGACGCCTTCGACCTGCTCCACCTCGTCTGCGCGAAGCGGCTCGCGGCCGGGCGCCTCACCGTCATCGACGCGACCAACGTGCGCCCGGACAGCCGCAAGCCGTTCCTGGAGGCGGCCCGCAAGTACCACGCGCAACCGGTCGCGGTGGTGTTCGACTTCAGCGCCGAGTTCTGCCACGAGCGGAACCAGCAGCGGCTCGCCGAGCGGCCGTTCGGCCCGCACGTCACCCGGCGGCACGCCGACGATTTGCAGCGCTCGCTCGCCCGGATGGAGGAAGAGGGGTTCCGCCGCCTCCACCTGCTGCGGAACGAAGACGAGGTGAACGCGGTCACCTTCGAGCGGTACACGCTGCCTGTGAACAAGCGCGCGGAGGGCGGCCCGTTCGACATCGTCGGCGACGTTCACGGCTGCCTGAGTGAACTGCTCTCGCTCCTGGTGAAACTCGGCTACCGGATGAAGCGGACGCGGGACGCCGACGGGCGCGAGTTCTGGCGCGTGACGCACCCGGAGGGCCGGCGGCTGGTGTTCGTCGGCGACTTGAACGACCGCGGCCCGGACACGCCCGGCCTGTACCGGCTCGTCATGGACGCGGTGGCGCGCGGGGTCGCGTTCTGCGTACTCGGCAACCACGACGACAAGCTGCTGCGCTGGCTGAAGGCACCGGACAAGGTGAACCTGACGCACGGCCTCGCGAAGTCGGCGGAGCAGTTCGCGCAGGAGCCGCCGCCACTCCGGGACCGCGTGCAGGAGTTCATCACGAAACTTCCGAGCCACCTGGTTCTCGACGGCGGGCGGTTGGTCGTCGCGCACGCCGGGCTGACCGCGGACATGCACGGCCGCGTGTCCGGGAAGGTGCGGGCGTTCGCCCTGTACGGCGACACGACCGGCGAGAGCGACGAGTTCGGCCTGCCGGTGCGGCTGAACTGGTCGGCGAACTACCGCGCGCGGGCGAGCGTGGTGTACGGCCACACGCCGGCGCTCGCCCCGGAGTGGGTGAACCGGTGCATCTGCATCGACACCGGGTGCGTGTTCGGCGGCGCGCTCACCGCGCTCCGCTGGCCGGAGCAGGAGTTGGTGAGCGTACACGCGGACAAGACGCACGCGGAGTCGAAGCGGCCGTTAAGCCCATCCATCCCCCCGGCCCCCCTCCCTGAAGGGAAGGGGGAGTTACCTTTGCCCTCTCCCCTTGCGGGAGAGGGTGGCGAGTCTGAAGACCGGGTGAGGGGTGAAACGTCAACCCACCCGAATCGCGACCCCTCACCCGTCGGCGAAGCGCGGCCACCCTCTCCCGCAAGGGGAGAGGGAC
>JAYUBA010000875.1:0-1507 GCA_043741075.1 Frigoriglobus sp. | reverse complement strand
CCCCGGCCACCCGAACCCAACTTCGACTTCCGAATGGGCTTGGTCAGCGCGTGGAGCGCTGGTTGTTGATGATGTTGTGGACCTTGTTCCCGTTCGCGGCGTCGAGGATGGCGGTTTCGACGCCCCACGGCACATCCTTGTCGATGTCCAGCACCATCTCCTTGCGGCCGGTCGTGTTGATGACCGATTCCATCTCGGCGAAGACGCGCTCGAACGGCACTTCCTTGAGCGCGCCGTGGGTGCCGATCTTGATGACCGGCCGTTCGCCGTCCATTTTCGCCGTCACGATGAACACGCGGTCCTTGATGTCCTTCATTTCGGTTCTCGGCGCGCCCTTGTCTTCCGCGGTATCGTCCGGCACGGAGACGGCGCGCTCCAGCGACGCGTAGGTGATGGTGAGGATGAAGAAGATGAGCAGCACGAGGCACACGTCGATGAGCGGGTTCATGTCGAGGTGCGTGTCGTCCGCGACCACGGCCGGGGGCGGGTCCACGTCGAGTGCCGCCTCCGCGAGCATCGGGTGCGTCTCGATGGGCTGCCAGTCGGCGTCGGTCGGTCCCTTCACCTCGTCGGCGGGGACGAAGTTGCCGTCGCGCAGCGCGGTCACCACGTCGGCCGCGGCGGGCAGGCGGTACACGTCCGTCGAGCCTTCTTTGCGGACCTGCCACGCGCTCATTTGTTCGGTGCCTCGACGACCGTCGCCACGGTGGAGTTGATGATGCCCTTCTTGCGGAGCGGTTCCAGCTCGCGGCGCAGTTCGTACACGCGCTCGCGGGGCAAGTCCTTGCGGCACGCGATCCGCACCTCCGGCGGGCGGGTCGCCCCGGACAGCGCTTCGGTCAGCGCCTTGATTGCCGCCTCCGGCGTCGGCAGTTGGTCGTGACCCGGCTTCGGCGACACCCCGCCGACCCGCACCGAGTAGTACACGTCCGTATCGCTACTCTTCTCAATGGTGATGGTGATGGCTTCCGGGTCGCTGGACAGATGCCCGCCGTACTTCATCTCCGGCACGTCCACCGGCGCGAGCGCCCCGGCCGCCTGGATGATGATGAAGAAGACGAGCAGCACCATGCTGATGTCGATGAGCGGGATCATGTCCACTTCGTCGTCGTCCTCGAACCGGCTAGTGCGCGGCCCCGGCTCCGGGTCGGGCAGTTCGACCGGCTTCTCGACGGGTGCCGCGACGGGTGCGAGCGCGGCCCCCGGTGTCGGCTCCGCGCTCGCGGCGGGGCGGGGGAGGTAGTCCGAGAGCAGTTCGTACCCCGCGACGGGTACCCACGCCGCCGCGGTGCCGGCGGGGCGCACCATGTCGGTGCCCGCGAGGCGCCCGCCCAGGGTCCACTCCGCGACGACGTTGTACGGCACCGCCTTGTATACCGTGTTCGCGGCGACGAACCACACGTCGAACGCCTTCGGCGGCTTCGCGGCCATCGTCTTCTTCCGCTTGAGTAGGTGCCGCTTGCCGAGCGGTACTTGTCTTTTGCCCTCTCCCCTTGCGGGAGAGGGT
>JAYUBA010000874.1:0-5210 GCA_043741075.1 Frigoriglobus sp. | reverse complement strand
GGAACTTTCCCACTGGCTCGCTCGTAATGTTGGGGAAGGTGACGATGGACGTGTCAGCGCTGGAACGCGAGCCGAACGTCCACCTGCTCGGGCGGAAGCCGTACAGCAGCCTGCCGAGTTACAGCAAGGGCTTCGATGTCGCTCTCATCCCCTTCCCGGTCACAGAGGTGACGCTGAACGCGAACCCGTTGAAGGCCCGGGAGTACCTCGCCGCCGGTTTGCCGGTCGTTTCCACCGCGATCCCGGAGGTCGAGGTCCTCGGCCGGTGTCTCATCGGGCGAACGCCCGCCGAGTTCGTCGCGCGGATCCACGACGCCCTCGCGCGGCCCGGACCGGACCCGGGGCGGAGTCGACTGATGCAAGCGGAAAGTTGGTCCGCGCGCCTCGACGAGATCCGCCGCGCGTGGCCGCCCCGGAACCCGAGCGGTCGAAGCTAGAACCGGAGCCTGTTCCTTTTGAATACGGTCGACCCATGACCCGAACCGCCCGCCTCATCCTCTCCGACCTCCGGGCGAAGGCCGAGTGGTGCTACGAGTCCCGGAGATGGACGGCCGTGGTCAAGGTGCTGCTCACCGACGGGACTCCGGCGATGATCTGGTACCGCCTCATGCAGTGGGCACGGCGGTGGCGGCTCGCACCGCTGGAGATGCTCTTCAACCGATTGAACACGATTTGTTGCGGGTGCATCATCGGTCGCGGCGCCGAATTCGGACCGGGGTTCGTCCTGATTCACTCGCTCGGGGTGGTGATTAACGGGACCGTTCGCGGCGGCTCCGGAGTCAAGATCGAACACCAGGTGACGATCGGGGCCGAGAAGCGGCACAGTCCCGTCATCGGGAACGACGTGTTCGTCGGCGCTGGAGCCAAAATAATCGGCCCGGTCCGGATCGGGGACGGGGCGAAAATTGGCGCCAACGCCGTCGTCCTGACCGACATCCCTGCTGGCGCGACCGCGGTCGGAATTCCCGCGAAAGTCGTCCGGATTGCGGAACCAGACGCAATTGAGATGCGACCAAACTCCGCCGAGGAAAAAACGAAAAATTCGATAAATGCGCTTTGACAAGAGACCGGACCGCTATTACCATCACAACCTGAAGGTTCCTCCTCATAAGCGCCCACACGCCTCGGCCCTGCTCCGCGTTACTTGCCCACGCTGAACGCCCCCAGCGAGACACACCATGCTTACCGACCTCCTCGCCCTCGGCTTCTGGGCGTGTTCGTTTCTGGTCGCTTTTGCTTACTTGCTGTATCCGCTCTTGATACTGGTATTCGCCAATCTGTGTGGCCGGAAGGCGTCCCGGCACGCCGACCCGCAACCCCTTAGCGGTTCGTCCCGGCCCGACCGCGACGAAACTTTGGACGATGCGCTCCCCGCGCTTTCCCTCCTCATCGCCGCCCACAACGAAGAGGGGGCCATCGAAGCACGTATCCTGAACGCGCTCGCCCTGAACTACCCGATCGGCAAACTCGAAATCGTCATCGCGTCGGACGGGAGCACCGACGGAACGAACGAAATCGTCCGGCGGTACGCGGATCGCGGCGTGCGACTCCTGGCGTACTCCCTGAACCAGGGAAAGGCGTCGGTCCTCGACAAGTCGGTTCCGCGGTTGACCGGGCAGGTCCTAATCCTCTCGGACGCGAACACGCACATGGACCCGGACGCCGCTCGTCGGCTGGCCGCTTGGTTCTCCGACCCGGACATCGGGGTCGTTTGCGGACGCCTCGTTCTGACCGACGCGCGCACCGGCAAGAACGTTGACGGCCTTTACTGGAAGTACGAGACGTTCCTCAAGAAGTGCGAAAGCCGCCTCGGTGCCCTCCTGGGGTCCAACGGCGCCATCTACGCCATCCGCAAAGGCCTCTTTCCCGGTGTCGCACCGGGCACGATCATCGACGACTTCGTGATCCCCCTCGCGGCGAAGCGGCGGTCCGGGTGCCGGATCGTCTACGACACGGCCGCTGTCGCCTACGAGGAAACCGCCCCGACGATGCGCGCGGAGTTCCGCCGCCGGGTGCGGATCGGGGCCGGCGGGTTCCAGAGCATCGGGATGCTGTGGCCGCTCCTCTTGCCGACGAACGGGTGGGTCGCGTTCACGTTCCTCAGCCACAAGGTTCTTCGCTGGGCGTGCCCGTTCTTCCTCCTCGGAACACTGGTCACGAACGCCCTCCTGCTCGGCGCGCCGCTGTACAACGGGTTGATGGCCGCGCAGGTCGCGTTCTATCTGCTCGCGGCGGGCGGCAACTGGCTCCCGGCCCGGCCGCGGTGCCTTCGGTACCTGCGCCTGCCGACGATGTTCGTGTCGATGAACGCGGCACTATTCCTGGGGTTCTTCCGCTGGCTGTTGGGTCGCCAGGGCGGCACCTGGAAGCGGACGGACCGAACGCCCGACGGGGCGAACCCGCAGCCGGAGGTTCAACCGGTCGGCGTCGGGCCGTGATGTGTGCCCGGTTTTGAGAGTAGACCGCCACTCCGGGGCGGTCTCCGCTCGGAGAGGCAGAAAACAAAGACAGAGGACCAAAGGCACCGCTACGGAGTGGCGGGCTTCCAGACAAAAGGCCACAACCGGAGTGCGGGGAAATGCTGGGGCTGAGCCGACGAGGGTTGCACCGCTGGCTCATCCCGTACCTACTGTCCGGCTCCCGGCGGCGGGCACCGGCGCCGGGGCAAACGGTTCACCTGCTCCTGGCGATCTGCGACCACTACGAGCCGAAGCGCGGCAACGCGCCAATGGATCAGGCGCGGGCGCGGGTGCGGCAGTGGGTCGAGGAGTACCCCCGCCTCTTCGACCGGTTCCGCGACGCGGACGGAACGCCGCCACAACACACGTTCTTCTACCCGGAGGACGAGTACGAGCCGGAACTGGTGGACATGGTCGCGGAACTGTGTCGGCACAAGAGCGGTCAGAGGTACGGCGAGGTGGAAGTCCACCTGCACCACGACAACGACACGGCCGAGAACCTGCGGCGAACGCTGCTGAACTTCAAGACGACGCTCGCCGATCGGCACGGCTTGCTGTCGCGCGACAAGGAGACGGGCGAGATCGCGTACGGCTTCATCCACGGCAATTGGGCACTGGACAACAGCCGGTGCGACGGCCGGTGGTGCGGGGTCAACAACGAACTGGACGTGTTGCGAGAGACGGGCTGCTACGCGGACTTCACCATGCCCTCCGCGCCGAGCGAGACGCAGACGCGAAAGATCAACAGCGTCTACTGGGCCGTGGACGACCCGCACCGCCCGAAGTCGCACGACACGGGACCCGACCTGGGCTTGGCACCGCGACCCGCGAACAGCCTTCTGATGATTCAAGGGCCGTTGGTTTTAGACTGGGCGCGAAAGAAGTGGGGATTTTTCCCTAAAGTTGAGAATGCGTGTTTGCAGAAAAGTCAACCGCCTGATAGAAATCGACTTAACCTCTGGCTCCGCGCGAGTGTTACAGTCCCTACAAAGCCGAATTGGTACTTTGTTAAGCTGCACACGCACGGAGTCAACGAACCGAACCAGGACGTGCTCCTCGGTGAGCCGATGGTTCGATTCCACGAGATGCTTTCGGAGCGCGCGAACCGGGATCCCCTATTCCGGTTCCACTACGTCACGGCGCGGGAGATGGCCAACGTCGCCCTCGCCGCCGAACGCGGACTGGACGTGACAATCCAGGACGCACGATCGCTCCGGTACATCCCACTCGGGTAACTTCACCCAGTGGGCCCGCCGTGGGTCCCGTTCCTCAAGGAGGACGCCCAATGTTCCGTTCGAGGTTCTTACTGGCAGCGGTGGTCGCTGCCGTCGCTTCACTTCTCGCACCTGCGCCAAGTGAAGCGGGGTATTCGGTCAAGGTCAAGGTCAACGGTACAACGATCGCGACGATTAACGACGGTGGGCTTGGGGACACGAACGCGGAGTTGAACGGGATCAGCGCAAACGGCACCTACACCACGGGGACTGGTTCCGACAAGATTCACTACGACTTCTCCGGAATCACGAACTCACCTGGCACCACTATCGGTCAGATGACATCCTCGTCCATCAACATCTACTCATACTCGGGTGCATCAACCTCCGCTGCCGCGAGCCAGAACTACCGTGTCCAACTCGAAGTCATGAGTGATGGCTTCACCGCTCCTGGGCAAAGTTCCGACCTGCTGTCCGTCCAGACAATCCTGACCGGTTTGGGGGGATTTAATGCGTCCACGGATCTTGGCACAGCTGGGTCTGGCAAGAACGAATTTATCACAACGGTAACTGGGGCTGGACAGACTCCGGCTTCGGTCTCGACGAACCCGACATCCTTCACAGTCGATGTTAACGGTAAATGGTCGAGTGGGTCGATGACGTTCAATCGTGGATCCGACTACGCGATCACCCAGTCCATCGATGTCTTGGTGAAAACCACGAACACCTCGGACAATGCGTTGGCGTTCCAAGACAAATCGCTGGTTGCTGCCCCCGCTCCCGCCGGTCTGATCATGCTCGCGGGCGCTCTGCCGTTCGCCGGTCTGCTCCGCCGCCGGCTCCGCAAGAGCGAACAGGCGACCGCTGCCTAACCTCTCCGCCGACCTTCGGCACACCTGAAACACACGTCGCCTGGGTGATCGTTTTCACGATTCCCCAGGCGACTTTCTTTCCCGCCTGCTACACTGCAAGCACTTCGTCGCTCGTCCCGACCGACACCAAGGTTCTGCGCCCATGCGGTTCAAACTCAACTGGCGCTTCTTGCTGAAGCTCTCCGCGGTGACGCTCGTCGCCTTGGTCGCGGTGCATTTCACCCACCGCTGGCAGGTGCGCCGGCAGGTTGGAGCGTTTCTGCGCCAGGCGGACATCGCGCGCGCCGCGACCCCACCCGAGCCGGAACGAGAAAGTGTCTACCTCAAGCGGTACCTGATGGCGCGGCCGGCGGAGAACGATGTCCGCGAGCGCCTCGGCCGGCTGATGTGCCAGTCCGCGAAGAGCGGACGCGACATCCTCGAAGGATACCTCGTCGTCCAAGACACCCTCAGTCGCGACCCCGCCCGCGATGAACTCCGCCGCTTCGCGATCGACTTCGCGATGAACCCGCGCCTCGGCCTGTACTTCGCGATGAACCCGCGCCTCGGCCTGTACGCGGAAGCCCTCGCGGACATCGAAATTCTGCTCCAGAAGCGGCCCGACGACGGCGAACTCGAAGGGCTAAAAGCCCGCGGCCTCGTGCAGGCCAAAAAGTACATTTCAG
>JAYUBA010000873.1:0-5210 GCA_043741075.1 Frigoriglobus sp. | reverse complement strand
GCGGTAGCGGAGTTGCTCCGGCACGTTGCCCCACAGGTGAACCTGCACTTTGCCGTCGAGCAGCACGTCGGCCTTGTAACCGGGGAGTGCCATGACGGTGTCACCCGCGTCAACCTCCCCCTTGTCCGTCTCGTTCACCTTGACGCGGAACCACTCGCGGTCGGGCGCGATCTGCTTGAGGACGATCACACCGAGGGTCTTCACGCGGGCGATGCGGGCCAAGTTGCCGAGCGGCGGCGGCACCGGGTCGCCCGGGCCGGGCTCAACGGGTTCCTTCGCCGCGAGTTCGGCCGCGGTCGCGCTCGCGAGCGCGGCCTCGGTCGCGAGTGTTCCGGCGCGCGGATCGATGGCTTTCGTGGGGTCAATTGCAGTATCGGTCCGACTGCGTTCCTTGTCCCTGGCATTCAGCGCGAGCGGTTGGGCCGCCTTGAATTCGCCCGGATTCGCGTTCTTCTCCTGCGCGGTCGGCGATTCACGGTCCGTGCGCCCCCCCCCAACTCAGGGCCGCGCCGAGGGTGATTGCAGCGACGAGCAGGTTGGAACCGACGAGGAGAACCCACGGCTTGATTCGGCGCGGGTGCCGAGCGGGAGGGAGGTCGAAGACCTCGGGATCGGGCAAGGGGAGGGGATTGTTGCGCCCACCCGGTTGCGACTCCGGCGGCGGTGATCCCGGCTTCGCAGCCGGTAACGGTTTCGGTTGTGCGGGCCGGAGTCGGTCCGCGGTTGCAGCCGGAGCAGTGACCGGCGGGGATGTTGCCGGAGCGGCTTCGGGATCGTCGTCCAGATCGAGAGGCGCAAGCCCTTTGACGGAATCGCGCGGCGCGCCGCCGCGCAAATAATCCGCGATCACAATTGCGAACGCCTCGGCGGAGGAATAGCGGTCGGTGGGTTTCTTCGCCATTGCCTTCAGGACGAGCGCGTCCAACTTCGGGTCGAGGGCCGGGTTCACCTTCGACGGGGGAAGCGGGTCCGCGACGACGTGCTGAGCGACGACCTGGTACGCCGAGCCACGAAAGGGAACCTCACCGGTGAGCATGCGGTACAGGATGATGCCCAAACTGTACACATCCGAGAGCGGGCCGACTTCGTCCTGCTTCCCACGAGCCTGCTCCGGCGCCATGTACGATGGCGTGCCGAAGACCGCGCCGGTGGCCGTCCTGTCGCCAACGCTGCCGATGCGGGCCAGTCCGAAGTCGGTAATAAGCACCTCGCGGCTGGCTTTGTCGAACAGGACGTTCGCCGGCTTCAGGTCGCGGTGAATCACGCCTCGGGCGTGTGCTTCGGCCATACCGAGGGCAAGCTTGCGAGCGATCACCAGCGCGTGCCGCGGCGATAACAGCTCCTCCCGGCGGTCGAGCAACCCGGCGAGTGTTCCACCGACGACGAAGTGCATGACGATGTACGGCAGGTCGCCGTCGGTGCCGACTTCGTACACCGGGCACACGTTCGGGTGGTGAATCTTGGCGGTCGCGCGGCCCTCGCGCAGGAACCGCTCGCGCAGGGCCGGAGTCAGCCCGGCGCGGTGCGGCACCTTGATCGCGACCTGGCGCTCGATCTGCGGGTCGAACGCGAGGTACACGCGGCCGAACGCGCCCTCGCCGAGGACGGCGCGCACCTCGAACCGGCCGAGGCGCGTCGGAACCGTTGTCGAAAGGGATGGACCGGCACCTGCGGTCGAGTGCGACCGCGGCGGGCATTCCCGCGTGCCGTCCGCGGCGCTCTCCGGCTCGGACATGGGCGGCCCCTTCTCAGACAGGCGCGACGGTAGAGGCTATTCTGATCGCTCCGCGTTCGCCCGCCAAGCGCTATCTGCGGGCTACTTCTTCTCGACCCGGACGACCTCGCACCCCGGCAGCGCCCCCTTCAACTCCCGCACGCCCGTCGCGGTCACGCGGGTGCCGGTCAGCGTCAGCTTCTTCAGCGCCTTGCAGCGGGCCAGCCCGCCGACGCCGTCGTCGCCGATCTCGGTGCCGCTCAGGTCTAGGTCGAGCAGTTTGGGGCACCCGGACAGGTGCGCCATGCCCGCGTCGGTCACCTTCTTGTTGTCCTTCAGCGAGAGCACTTCCAGGGTCTTGGACGCGGCGAGCGCCTGAAGCCCGGCGTCGGTCACGGTCGTGCCGTCGGCGTAGAGCCACCGCAGCTTCGGGAGCGCCGCGAGGTTCGCCATCCCCGCGTCCGTAATGCGGCCGGCGCCCACGTCGATCCAGTCCAACTGCTTCAGCGCCTTCAGGTGAACCAGCCCCGGCCCCTCGATGCTCGTCTCCCGCAGGTCCAGTTCCTCCAGTTCGGCGAACGGGGCGACCTTGACGAGCTGTTCGAGCCACTCGTCCGTCGCGAGCCGGCCGAACAGGGTGAGGTGGCGGAGCTTCGTGAACGGCTTCAGGTGGACCAGCCCCTTGGCGGACAGGTAGCGCGGCCCCTCGGCGTCCAGGTTCAGGTGCGTCAGCCCCTCCAGCGGGGCCAGGACCGGGAGCCACTCGTCCGTTTCCGGCACGACGAGCGTCAGCTTGAGCAGCGCCGCGAGCGAGGGCACGTGCTTGATTCCGTCCTTGCTGACGCTGGTGTTCTGGATGAAGAGTTCGGTCAGCTTGGGGTGGCCGGCGAGCGCCGCGAGGCTCTTGTCGGTGACGCGGCTCGCCCGGAGGACGAACAGGGTCTTCAGCTTCGGGACGCGGGCGAGCACCTGGACGGTGTCGTCGCCCAGGTGCCCGCAGTCGCGGAAGTACACCTCGACCGGGCCGGACAGCCCCGCCAGGTTCGCCTTCATCTCGTCCTCGGGCAGGTCCGGCTTCGCCCGGATGTCGATCCGCGCGACGGTGAACGTCGGCGGCAGGTCCTCCTTCCGTGCGACCGTCTTGATCTCGCCGGGCACCGCGACCCGCAACTCCCCGCCGACCGACAGCACCCACTCGGCGGCGCGGCGCTCCGCGGCCGGATCGTCCTTGTGCCCGGCGAACCCGTTGGCGATCGACGGCAGTTCCGGCGGCTTGGGCGGCGGCTCGTCCTTCTTGGGCGGCGGCTCGTGAACCACCGGCGCCGCCTTCGGGTCCGGCGGGGGTGGTACGAACGCGTGCTCGGTGGGCGGCGGCTTGCGCCCGGAGGTCACCACCACGCCCAGGCCGACGAGCGTGAGGGCGAACAGCAGCACCACGCCGCCGATCAGCACCTTCTGGCGAACCGCGCCGTCGTCCGCGGGGGGCGGGTCGAAGTCGTCGCCGGCCGGCGCGGGCGGGAGCGGCGGTGCCGGGCGGCGGGCGCTCCCCGCGCCGGGGTTGAGCTTGAACGGGGTCGGCGGGAGCGGCGGGACCGGCGGCGGGGGCGCGGGGAGCGGGTCGGCCGGTTTCCGCTCGCGGGCCTCGTCGGCCGCCTGCCACGCGCTCGAATCCCCGGCCCGCATGTACTCGCCCAGCGCGTCGGCGAACGCTTTGGACGACGGGTACCGGTCGGCCGGGTTCTTCGCCAGCGCCTTCAGGCACAGCCGGTCCAGGCGCGGGTCCAGCCCGCGGCGCGCGACCGACGGGGCCACCGGGGGCGCGTCGCAGTGCTGGAGCAGCACCTCGTAGACCGACCCGGTGAACGGGACGGCACCGGTGAGCATCCGGTACAGGATGACGCCGAGGGCGTACACGTCGGACAGCGGGCCGACCTTATCGACCTCGCCGCGGGCCTGCTCCGGCGACATGTACAGCGGGGTGCCGAACACCGCCCCGGCGAGCGTGCCCTGCGCCTGGTTGCCGATGCGGGCCAGGCCGAAGTCGGTGATGAGGACGAGCTGCCGGGTCGGGTCGAACAGGACGTTCTGGGGCTTGAGGTCGCGGTGGGTGACGCCCTGGGCGTGGGCCGCGGCCATGCCGAGGGCGAGCTTCTGGGCGAGCGCGACGGCGTGCAGGGGCGGGAGCACCCGCCACTTGTCGAGGTGCGCGGCGAGGGTGGTGCCGGCGAGGTAGTACATGACGATGTACGGCACGTCGCCCTCGGTCCCGACCTCGTGGACCGGGCACACGTTCGGGTGGTGGATCTTGGCGGTGGCGCGGGCCTCGCGCAGGAACCGGTCGCGCAGGTCCGCGGTCAGCCCGTCGGACTTGGGCACCTTGATGGCGACCTGGCGCTCGAGTTCGGCGTCGAAGCCGAGGTACACGCGGCCGAACGCGCCCTCGCCGAGGAGGGCTTTGATCTCGAACTTGCCGATGCGCGCGGGGACACCGTCGGCGGTGGTGAGGGCGGCCGGGTGCGCGCCCGGTTGCGGGGCGGCGCGGGTTCCGTCGCCGGTGGAGTCGGGTTCGGGCATCGGGCGTTCACCCCGTGGAGCGTGCGGCGGGCACCGCCCATTCTGATGGATGCGCCGCCCGATGCCAAGCGCCTTCCGGGTGGAGGGAATGACGCGGCAGCGCCAGCAGCCGTAATCCCGCCGGTCACTTCTCCAGGTCGGGCAGGCGCAGGACGTAGACCGTGCCGTTGGCGTTGTGGGTGAACAGGTGGCGGCCGTCGTGCGCGAACTCGGCCCACCCCACGTCGCCGGGAAACGTCCACTCCTTCACCACCTTGCCGTCCGGGACCGACCGGATGCAAACGCGACCCCCTCCGGCCGACACCAACCATTTGCCGGACGGGTGAAACGCCACCCACAAGGCCCCCCCTTGCGGGTCCGAAAACACTTCTTTCGGTTGCGCAGCGGAGAGGTCGAACAGCTTCAGCAGGAAGGCACCGCCAAACGCCAAATAGCGGCTGTCGGGCGAGAAGGCGACGCTGTAGACGTTCGGTTGGGGGAGCGTGGCGACGAACTTCGGCTGGCCGCCGCGCAAGTCGAACAGGCGGAGACTCCAGACACCCGCCCACTCGCCGTGGACGGCGAGGAGTTGCTTGCTGGGAGCCAGCCAGAGTTGTAGGCGGGGGTGGCTTTGTGGATAAACTCCGACTTGACCGCAAACCTGCGGGGTTGACCGTAAACCCGCCCCTGGGCTTTGCCACGATAGGTCGAGTTGCAGCGATGGGTAGACGCCTGCAACGATGGGCTTTTGCTTCACTACGGAATGTAGGGTTGTGTCGATATTCTTAGGTCGCCTGAGGCGGCGCAGGGGGGCGGACTCGCTGCAATACTAGGCAACCGTTCGCCTCTGCCTCTGTAAACTGTGTCGGCAGTTTTTCCGACAGGCACGCTCCCGCTATCTCTTCCGGTCTGACCCTAACAGTACAGCGCGGGTTCAGATGAC
>JAYUBA010000872.1:0-5211 GCA_043741075.1 Frigoriglobus sp. | reverse complement strand
TCGCGAAGCCGCGAGCGGCTCGTTACGAGCAAGTCGCCAGCACCGGCCGCAACTCCCCCGCGAGGAACACCGAGCCGGTCACGCACACCAGGTCGTCCGCTCCCGCGTAGCCGCGAGCGGCTTGCAGCGCGTCGAGGCCGGTCGCGTGCGTCGTGAACGGCTTGCCCGGCGAGACTTCTTTCAGCGCGGCGGCCAGCTTCTCCGGCGGTACGCACCGCGGGTTGTTGCCGTACTGCGTCAGGTGGAAGTGGTCGAAGTAGCCCGCCAGGACGCGGAGCATGTCCGCGAACTGCTTGTCCGCCGACACCGCGAACACCACCCGCTTGGTGCCCGCCACCGGGACCGACTCGCGGAGCGTGTTCACGAGCGATTCGGCGCTCGGCACGTTGTGCGCCGTGTCCAGAATGACGGCGGGGTGCCGCGAAACGAGTTCGATTCGCGCCGGCCACTTCACTTCGGCGAGTCCGCGCGCGACCGCGGCATCGGGGATGGGCATACCGGCATCACGAAGGCGGTCAATGGCCGCGACCGCGACGGTCGCGTTCTGGCGCTGGTGCGCGCCGAGGAGGCCGAGACCTGAAGAACCTCTCCCCCCAACCCCCTCCCCTAAGAAGGGAGGGGGAGCCGGAGCCGGGGTCTGAAGCCCCTCCCTTCTTAGGGGAGGGGTTGGGGAGGGGTTGCTTCCCACTTCCCACAACGGCGCGTCCATTTCCGCCGCGACCGCGCGCACCACCGCGCGCGGCCCCTCTTGCGTCACGCCGCTGACGACCGGCACGCGGCGCTTGATGATCCCGGCCTTCTGGTACGCGATCTCTTCGAGCGTGTTCCCGAGTTGGGCGGTGTGGTCGAAGCCGACGTTGGTGACGACGGACACGAGCGGGCGGCACACGTTGGTGCTGTCGAACCGCCCACCGAGGCCGACCTCGATCACCGCGACCTCGCACCGGCGGCGGACGAAGTGCAGGAACCCGAGCGCCGTGCCGATCTCGAAGAACGTGGGCGACGGCAGCCCGGCTTCCGCCTCCATCGCGCGCACCGCGGGGGCGACTTCCCCCATGCACGCGACGAGTTCCGCACGCGAGACGGGCACGCCGTTCACCTGAATCCGCTCCTCGACGTGTTCCAGGTGCGGCGACGTGAACAGCCCGACGCGGTAGCCCGTCGCCCGCAGCACGGACGCGAGCATCGCGCACGTCGAGCCTTTCCCCTTGGTGCCGGTGACGTGGACGAGGCGCACGCGGTCCTGCGGGTCGCCGAGGCGGCGCAGGAGCGCCCGCATCCGCTCCAACTTCAGGTCGAGCGGCCCGGCCGACCGCACCTCGTAGTTGATGCGCCCGTACCAGAATGAAATGGCCTCGTCGTAGGTCATGGGGGAAGCGTAGCCCCGCCCGGCGCGCCGACAAGTTGACGCCGGTCACCGCGTCAGTTCCGCCGCGGGTAGCGATGCGATGAATCGGTCGAGGGCCGCTAAGTACTCGCGCGACGGCGGGTCGTTGTGGTCACCCCCTTGAACCGACACGAACAACTTCGGCTCGTTCGCCGCGTCGAACAGCTTCCGCCCCAGAGCGTATGGGATCACGCGGTCCGCGTCGCCGTGCGTCTGCAGAAGCGGGCCGCGGTAATTCGGAATCTTCGCCACCGAGTCGAACCGGGTGCGCATCAGGGCGCGCACCGGGACGAGGGGCAGATGGCTGGCGGCCGTGTCCGGTAGCGAGGAGAAGGTGTTTTCCAGAATCAGCCCCCGCGCGCCGTCGTTGGCGGCCAGGTCCACAACGACCCCGCCGCCTAGCGAGCGCCCCGCCAGGACGATGTCTTTCTCAAGAACTTTCGTTCGATCGGCGAGCCAGCGGCGAGCGGCGCGGGCGTCGGCGAGAACGCCGGCTTCGCTCGGCGTTCCTTCGCTGCGGCCGTACCCCTGGTAGTCGAAGACGAGAATCGAAACGTTCAGGTCGTCTCGGAAGCGACGAAGGACGGGTTGCAGGTCCGCCACATTTTCGGCGTTCCCGTGCGCGTAAAGTACGACCGCGCGGGGCTGGCGAGCCTCCGCGAACCACCCGTGGAGCCGGCTCCCGTTGGCCGTCGTGAACCAGGCGTCCTCAATGCCACGGTCGTGCGCCCAGTTGTCGGCGGGAGTGGCGTGCGGTTGAAACACGATGGAATCTTCGAGCGGCTTCCCATTCATGAGGGAGGTGCAGCCGACCGCACAGGCCAAGAGGGCCGTGCCGGCGATGAGGATGGATGCCCGGCCCATACGCCCTCGCACTACGCGGTGCCAACGCGGTGCCAACCCGGTATCATCAGGCTTTCCGTGCGACCGTATGGAGACGCACCTTCATTCCGTCAAGAGCGAATAGAACTGTCGCGCGCGACGAAAGCCCGCGGTTGCGCCGCGGGCTTTCTCGGTATTAGCCCTGCACCGGCATGCACACCTGTTCGAGCAGCTTCTCGCACTTGTCCTGAATCACGTCGGCGAGGTTGGGCATCGGCGCGCCCGCGGGCAGCGCCTCGCGCACGGCCGCCAGCCACCGCGGGAACGCGTACAGTTGCGCGAACCCGTCCAGCGACACCGGCTCCAGACGCGCGTGCTTGCCGCGGCGCTCCGCCTCCTGGAGCAGCGTCTTGCTCTTGCCCGTGGTTCCGAAGTCGTCTTCGGGCCGCAGTAACACGAGCAGATCGACCACCGCCGGCTCGGTGTCCATCACCGCGAGCTTCACTTCCAGGTCCTTCGGCTTGCCGGCGCCGCGGGCGAGGAACAGCCCCAGGCCCATCCGCCACGGCTGGCCGTCCTTGCACGCCCAGTGCGCGATGGTGACGACGCCGTAGGTCGGGTGCTCGCCGTAGGACCACTCGTTGACGACGTGCTGGAGCCGCCACGGCCCGACCTTCACCCCGTGCTCGTGGCACACGCTGAGGAACGCGCCCAGCCCGGCCTGAAGTTCGCGGGTGGCACCGGTGAGCGCGCCTTCGGGTTCGAGCTTCCGCCGCGCCGACCGCTGCTCCTGCTCCCACAGTTCGACGACGGTGGCGTCGGTGAGTTTCACCACCGCGGCGGGCGTCGGCTCAGGCGAGCGGGGAGCGTCGGCACCCTGTTCAACCGCGAGCGGCGACGTGAGTTGATCGTCTAACAGGGGGCTGGCCCCATGCGAGGGGGAACCTCCCGCAGGTTCCCCCTGCGACCCCCTCCCGTCCCCCGCCCGCCCGGACTCGTCCTCGACCGCGACCGCCATCGGCACGGCGTCGGCCGGCGTCTCGATCACGTCCACATGCTTGAAGCTGATCGGCAGTGGCGGCGGCGCGTCGCCCTCGTCGTGCCCGAGCAGCGCCGCGATCCGGCTCGTCGGATCGGACGTAAGCGGCGCGTCCGGCATCGCGGCCAGGTCCGCGGCCACGTCGAAGCGCGAAGCCGTGAGCGGCGCGTCTGCCACCGGCGGGCTGACGCCGCGCCGCTCGCCGAGGGCGTCATCGGGGCCGTACACCACATGGTCGAACAGGTGGCGGAACTGCTGGAGCATGTCGCGGAGGGTCGGCTCGGTGCGCGCGATCCGGGTCACCTGCTCGTCGGCGAACGGGAAGATCTCCGGCACCGGGTCGCCGCCCGGCGGCAGTTCGCCCAGGCACGGCCGCAGCCGCGCTTCCACCACGCGGCGCACCAGATCGGCCGGCGGCGCTTCGAGGCGGATGGCCTTAACCGTGCCGTGCTTCGGGACGTGGATCGGGTTACTCAGGCGGTCCTGAATGTACCCGTCGAGCGAGGGCACGAAGCGGTTCCACAGGCCCCGCTCGGCGAAGATCAGGAAGCACAGCCCGTCGATCTGGTGCATCGCCTGCACGATGCCCGCGAAGAACGCCTCCGCGGTCTTGTGCGCGTCGTCGGTGCGGCGCGCGAGGAGCAGGTCTTCGAGCTGGTCGAACGCGACCACCACCGGCGTCTTCAGGCTGCGGAACACCTCCGTCAGCACCTTGAACAGCGCGAGCACCAAATCCTGCCGCGTCGGGCGGACGTGGAACTCCAGTTCGGCGAAGCCGTAGGTGAGGAAGTTGGCGAGGTCGGACTCGTCGCGGAGCAGCGCGGCCTTCGCGAACCCCTGGAAGATGTGCCGGCGCATGATGCCGGCGGTGTTGTGCGACTCGTTCTTCTGCACCTGCGCGGACACGAGGTCGTACGCCTTCTGCGGCGTCAGTCCGGCGTCGGTGAGCGCTTGCGCGAGCGGCGTGGGCACGCGCGCGAAGTTCGAGTAACCACTGAGGTTCTCGGCGAGCCACTCGGCGCGTTCGCGCGCCTGCTGCGCGCCGAGGCCGAGCCGCCGCGCCCACCGGCCGAGGCCCGGCGGCGGGAACAGTTCCACCTTCTCGTCGTCGGTGAGTTCGCGGAGGGCGACGCCGAGTTGCCGGCGCACGAGCTGGTCGCCGACGTAATCGAGGGGCCGCACGCCCTTCTGCTTCCCGCCGCCGAGGAGCGTGTCGATGATCTGGAACAGCAGGTATTCGAGGAAGTCCGAGTCGCGCTGGTACGTGCCCGGCGTGACGAGCAACTGCCATTGCCCGCCGAGGCCGTGCTTGATCGAATGGAGCAGGTGCGTCTTGCCGGCGCCCTTGTTGCCCAGGATCGGCACGACTTCGCTGTGCGTCTGCGGGTCGTAGCGGTACAGGTCGATGATGGCGTGGAGCAGGTCGCGCTCGGCGGCGAACAGTTCGGGCACGTGGAACCGCGCGCACACCTCGTCGTCCGGGTTGCGGGCGAAGTAGTTGCGGAACGGGTTCCCGGCGCGCTTGAGCACGTCGCGGGTGCGGCCGGTGAGGGTCGGTTCGGGGGCGAGGGTCGTAGCGGTCATGGGTTCCCTCCGGGAACAGTGGTCAGTGGTCAGTGGATAGTGGGCAGATGAAGGCGGCGGCCGTGCATTTACTGACCACTGACCACTGACCACTGACCACTTTTCAAAGAAGCGTAAAAGGCGATGCCGTGGCCGACGAGCAGGGCGAACTGCGGTTCGGGCAGCGCGTACAGCGGACCGGTCCACGAGTGCAGTGCGAGCGCCCCGTCGGCGTGGAGCGTGCGCAGGCAGTCGTGGAACGCGCCGATGCTCGGCGCGGGGCTGAGGTCCGCGAGCGCGCGGTACAGTTCCGGGAGCGTGCAGTCGGTGGCCCCGGAGCGCCCGGCGAGGTGCGCGAGGACGGGTTCGCGGAGGAGACCTACCCCCCCGGCCCTTGAAG
>JAYUBA010000871.1:0-1508 GCA_043741075.1 Frigoriglobus sp. | reverse complement strand
ACAACGCGACGTCCGCCGAACTTCTGTTTCGATTGCGCGAGCCGACCACCTGCTCATCGCGCGGCGCGCAATCTAACACCGACCCACACCCGTGTTAGATTGCGCCCCGCGCAATCTAACACGGTAACAGCCAACTTGCGCAACTCCGCTCCCACGGCCATTCACCTGCTGGCATTCGCGTTCGCACATTGTTGCCGCCGGCGCGGTCGCTGTCAACAGGCCGCGCACAGAATCTGCGATCCGCCCGGTTCAAAGGAACTGTCGCGGATGCGCGTCACGGCCGACCTCCCTCGTCACACCTCATCCTCATCAACTCCAGGCGCACGGCGTTCGGCGCGAGCTTCGCGGTGCGACTCATGATCTCGTACCGCGTGCCGATCCAACCCCAGCGGACCACCTCGCAGCCCCCGGCGTTCGCCCGCCCGACGAACGCGGCGCGGCGCGGCGCGGCCGGTGCGGTCGAACCGAGCGCTCTGGTCCTCGCCCACCGGGCCGGGTCGGATCACGCACGCATCGAACCGGTGCGCCGGGACCGGCGGCGCGATCGTGCGCGAACCGCGCGGCCACTGACAACGCGTTGTCACCGCACGTGCGCGCACGCGCCGCGGGGCGCTGCCGGTGCCGGTGCGCGTTCAACTGATCGGGGTCGTTGCCGCGTGGCACCGGCGCCGCCCGCCGGACCGCGAGGTCGGGGGAGGTGAGCTGCTTGATACGGTCGGCGACACGGGGCTCGGCCTTCTCGACCGGGGCGGAGGTCGGCGGCGTGGCGGTGGACGGCCGGGGCTCGGGCACTTCGGCGGCTGCGACGGAGGGTGTGGGCTTCGAGCGTGAACACCCCACACTCGCCCAGAGCATCGGGAGCCAGAGCATGAGTGCGACGGCGAGACGGAAGGCGGGGGTTCGTTCGGGCATGATTCATCTTGGGGTTGAGACTGTTTCCGGGGCCGGGGTTGATTTCGACTGACCCACGGGTGTCAGTGATGTCACGACGACGACGACGGACGGCGGCGTGGCCGGGGCAGGTGATCGGCCAGTCGGACCGCACCGCGTCGCAGCCGACCACGGAGCGGTACACGCCGAAGCACCTGCTCGCGACCGTGATGAACGCGGTGCTGGACCTCTCCGAAGTGCGGCTGAAGCCGGGTCTGGGCCGGGTCGCCAACGTCCTTACTGAGGGCGAACCGATCCCCGGCCTACTGTAAGTGCCGGTTCGGGATCGCCGGTCCGCCAACGAACGCGCCCCTGGAAAAGCCGGGGGCGTTTTCGTTGCGTGAGAGGCTTCAACCGGCGGACCGGGCGCAAGTAACGGGATCGCGGCGCGTTAGTTGCACAATCACCCTCGCCCACTCCCGTCTGTGACGGGCGACCACCACAGAGCGACACCCATGAAACGCTTCAGCAAATGGCTCTTCGCCGCCCTCCTGACGGTCGGCACGGCGTCCGCGGTGGCAGCGCAACCGCCTTTCCCCCCGCCGACCCCGGCCCCGCGGCCCGCGCCGGTCGATGGT
>JAYUBA010000870.1:0-1509 GCA_043741075.1 Frigoriglobus sp. | reverse complement strand
ACGGCCGGCAGCGCGAGCAACCGCCCGGCGTTCGTGCGGGCCGCGGCGTAGCTCGCGCCGGGGTAGGCGACGCGATAAGCACGGGTGCCGTTGCCGTCGGCAACGTACTCATCGACGAACCGCCGTTGCGCCGGGGTCGTGTCCTCCTTCGACTTCTTCGCCACGGCGTCCCCCGTCTCGGAGCATCAATCGGGAATTGCCACACTGGCCGACTCGCGCCCGATGTCAGCATTTGCAACAGCCCGCGGGGCGCGCGGACC
Source organism: Frigoriglobus sp. (assembly GCA_043741075.1). Taxonomy (GTDB): domain Bacteria; phylum Planctomycetota; class Planctomycetia; order Gemmatales; family Gemmataceae; genus Gemmata. The sequence continues at coordinate 1,249 of JAYUBA010000870.1, read as the reverse complement.
GGCCGGTTCAGCGTCGGCGAGCGCGTACAAGTCGTGGGCGGTCGCGGCGAACCTTTTGGTCATGAGGGGCGGCGCGGTGAGGTCGAAGGGGTTGACGAACTTGTCGTTGATCGGCGTGGCCGCCAAGCGGCGGGCCGTCTCGGCGTAAACGACCTCGTCGGCGTGCCGCGGCCCGGCGACGGCCGTCGTGAGCGGGACGCGCTTCAACAGGGCGAACGCCGCGGCCGTGCGGGCCGGCGAGTCGTCGCCCTCCAGCGCTTCCCCGATGACGCGCAGTGCGGACGACGCGAGCACGCGGAACCGGTCGGCCAATTCCGCGTTGACGCTGTCCCGCGTCCGGTTCAACTGCGCGATGAACGCCGGGTGGTGGTTCTTCCACTGCGAGACGGTGCAGCGGTGGACGCCGAGTTCCGCGGCCGTCTCGGCGTCCGTGCGGCCGGCGGCAAGCAACAGCACCGCGCACGACTGGGCCGGCGTCAGCAACCGCGTGACAGCGTCGGGGTGATGTCTTGTGTCGGGTTCCGTCGGGCGGGCCTTGCGAGCCATAGCGTTGATCCTCGGTGTGGCACGGGTCGTCAGCGTGCCGAGTTCGGGACAAGTCGGAAGCCCCGTAATGTGTGCCAATGCGACGATAAGACGGTGTCGTTGGGGCGGCATTCGATCCGAGTTGAACGTCGCAAACCCATTATTGGCAAGCGGTTGTGTAATCGCAACTTCGCACACGGCCGCAATATTCCAATTGGCGTAGTGGTGATGCAATTCGTCCGGGATCAGCGCGACGCCTACCCCGTCGCGCTCAGCGGGTGCCCCCTTCGTAGCCGCGGTGAAGTCGGTCGGGTTCGTCGTCACCGGTCGGGGCGGCGACGGGTGGTGCCGCCGGCAGTGTTACCGGCGAAGCGGCCGGGGAGAGTAGTGCCACAATCGCGGCCCGCTGTTCCGGCGGGAGCGCAGCCAGTTCGGTCAACAGGCGCATCAAGTCGGTGGGTCGGCCGGGCGTGGCCGCCGGGAGTGGAGTGAAGGTTTCGTGGGGGGTTTCGGGGTGCGAAGCGGGAAACGCTACGGAATCCAGCGTATCCGTCGGGGCGTCGCTTGCCTTGGGAGCAAGAGGTCGTCGGTTCAAATCCGGCCACCCCGATTCGTTGTAACGTCTTTCGCCGAACGCCCTTGCGGCGTACCCTCCGACGGTCGGGGGCGCGGTCGAGTCCCCCGAAAGTGAGTAGTCCTACTCACTTCGACCCGGATCGAGCCG
>JAYUBA010000869.1:0-1511 GCA_043741075.1 Frigoriglobus sp. | reverse complement strand
GCGCTTCGCCGACGGGTGAGGGGTGCTGGGTTCTGCGGGGCACGCGAAGCCCTTTCTCGCGCACAGCTTTACCCCTCACCCGTCCGGCGAAGCGCCGGCCACCCTCTCCCGCAAGGGGAGAGGGCCAGAAGAAGGCCAAATACTCGCGAAATGTGCGTATGACCCCCCTCCGGCTCGCGTGGGCGAATCTGGTTCACAAGCGCACCCGGACCCTCATCGCGGCGGCCGGGGTCGCGTTCGCGGTCGTCCTCGTGTTCATGGAACTGGGCATGTTCGGCGGGGTCGGCCGCACCGCCACCATGCTGTACGACAAGCTCCAGTTCGACCTGCTCGTCACGTCGGCCGAGTACCTCGACCTGAGCCGGCCCGGCGACTTCCCGCGAGCGCGGCTGGCGCAGGCCCGCGTCGAAGGCGTGGACGACGTACTCCCGCTGTCGTTCGGCATCGCCGGCTGGCGGGCGCCCGCCGGCGAGCAGATGAGCCTCAACATCGTCGCGGCCCCGCCCGACCGGCTCGACAAGGTGTTCGTGGTGGGGACGGGCGGCGTGTTCGCGTCGGGGGACGAGGCCCGCGCGGCCGGCGCGCGGCTCACCCGCGGCGACTCGTTCCTACTCGACCGCCGCTCCAAGCCGGAGTTCGGCAGCGTGGACCGACTGCAGCACATTCCGCCCGATGGAAGAGGCGGGGAAGCGGTGCGCGTGAACGGGCAGCGCGCGGCGGTCGTCGGCGGGTTCGACCTCGGCACCGGGTTCAGTTGGAACGGGATGCTCATGACGGGCGAGGAGACGTTCGAGAAGTTCACGATGCAACCCGCCGGCCGCGTCGGCTTCGGGCTGGTGACGCTGGCGCCCGGCGCGGACCCGGTCGCGGTGAAGGCCCGGCTCCGCGCCGCGCTCCCGCCGGACGTGAAGGTGTACACCCGCGCCGAGATGAACGCGGCCGAGCGCAACCACTGGCTGCGGCTCACGTCGGTCGGGCAGTTCCTCCTGGTCGCGGTGGTGCTGGCGGTCGCCGTCGGCGTCATCTTCGTGTACCAGATGATGGCCGCCGACATCCGCGCCATGCTGCCCGAGTACGCGACGGTGAAGGCGCTCGGCTACCGCCCCCCGTACCTGACCGGCGTGGTGCTGTGGCAGGCGGTGTTGCTCGCGGCGTTCGGGTACGCGCCGGGCTTCGTCGCGGCGCTGGGGCTGTACTTCGTCGCGACGAACTACGGCGGCATCCCGACCGTCATGACGCCGGAAATCGCGGCCGGCGTGCTGGCGCTGACGTGCGGCATGTGCCTGGCGTCCGGGCTGCTGGCCGTGCGGAAGGTCCACTCGGCCGACCCGGCGGACTTGTTTTGACACTCTGAGGCGAACCCGGAGCGTCAGCGACGGGGTTGTCTTTTCTGGCCCTCTCCCCTTGCGGGAGAGGGTGGCGAGTCTTCGAGCCGGGTGAGGGGTAAACTTTCGCGCCTCGTACTGCTCCGCGTCGCTCAGCACCCCTCACCCGTCGGCGAAGCGCCGCCA
>JAYUBA010000868.1:0-1511 GCA_043741075.1 Frigoriglobus sp. | reverse complement strand
GCCCCGGCCCCGTGCAACTCCTGCCCGACCAGCGTCGCCAGCCGGCCCAACCTGTTCGACAAGCTGAAGTCGCGGTGGGGCTGCAAGAAGCACCACGGGCCGAGCTGCGACCCGTGCGGTGCGACGACCGTCGGAGGGTGCGCAAGCCCCCTGCCGGCGGACGCCCACCCCGTGACCCCGGGCACCGGGATCCCGCCGAAGGAGATGCCCAAGCCCAAGGACGTGAAGCCGGTCGATCCCAAGCCCAAGGGCGGGAACAGCACCAGCGCCCCGGTACCGTTCCCCGCGATCCCGACCGTCAACGGGGCGGGCCTCACCGGCGCCCCCAGCCCGTACTGATCGGCCCGTTCGCGGCACCCCGCCGGCCGCGCGTTCACCTGGGACGCGCGGCCGGCGGGTTTTTTCACTTCCTTTCCGACAGCACCCTTCCTCCGGCCCGCGACCGTATTAGGATTGGCATATCTCGTTTCGACCGGGAGCGGTGCGCCCGTATTTCGGGGATCGTTCCCTTCCGCGCGCGCCCGCGCCGCACGGCTTCCCGGTCGGACCCTCGACGACGGACACTGCCAACGGGGTAGCACGGATGGACGCGGTAGCTGTGGGGCCGGGGGCGGAACTCGCGAACAAGATCGCCCGGCTGGTGGAAGAGAAGGGCTGGAACCAGGAAGACTTCGCCCGGACCACGCGCCTGAACCGGCACACGGTCCACCAGATTCTGCACGGCGGGCCGAAGCGGCGGCTGCGCAACAACACCGTCAGCCAGTGCGCCAAGGCGCTGGAACTGACCGTGAGCGAACTGCGCAACCTCCCGCTCGACCGGCTCCTGCCGCGGATGCACGGCAAGCCGGCCGCCGACGAGGAGTCGCTGAAGCTCCTCTACGAGCGCGCCGCGCTCCCCGACCTCATCTCGTGGCTGGAGCGGAACCGCGACCGCGCCGCCGAATTGCGCCCGGACGAGGTTCAGGAACTGCTGGAAATGCAGGCGCCCGGCGGGCCGCTGGAGAAGCTCGGCGTCGAGAACTTCGTGGAACTGATCGAGCGCCGCCGCCGCTTGGTGTGCCGGGTGAAGGAGATCGCGGGCACCGAGTACTTCGACTTCCTCGAACAGTTCGTGAAGCTGATCCACGACAAGGTGAAGCCGACGCGCCGCGGGTGATGTCGCGTACGGCCCTCGTGTCGCCCGGAGGTTCGCCCCGATGAACCCGTCGCCGAACTCACCCCGGCCGTTCAATCCTCCGCCGCGACTCGTTGATACGCGTCTCCCGCCGCCGGGGTACGCACCGGCAATCCTCACGCGCGGCGTCCCGGCAACGCAAACCCACCTCGACGCGATCGAACACGTTTGGGTGCCGGAACGCGCGCGGTTGGTCGCGGAACTGCAAACGCACGGCGAAACGCTCGAAAGCGGGCACTGGGATTGGCGGAACAAGGCTGCACGACAACGGCACTGGCACACCCTTGTTACCGTTGAGTGCGAGGGTGAGATTCAGGGCGTCATGGCGGTTGAGAAC
>JAYUBA010000867.1:0-1512 GCA_043741075.1 Frigoriglobus sp. | reverse complement strand
CCGCGGGTGAGGGGTCTTTCGCTTTCCATCTGAAATGACCACAACGGCCGGGCTTCACCCATGAGACACTCCCGACGCGACTTCCTCTTCTCCTCCGGCGGCGGCCTCGGCGGACTGGCCCTCACGCAACTCCTTGCGGACGCGGGCGAGCTGCCCGGCGGCGCGAAGCCAAAGGCCGCGCTCAACGGCGGGCTGCACCACGTCGCCAAAGTCAAGCGCGTCGTGCAACTGTTCATGAACGGCGGGGTCAGCCAGCCGGACACGTTCGACTACAAGCCCGCGCTCATCAAGGGCCACGGCAAGCCGTTCGACCCCGGCACCGCCGAGAAGCCCGAAGGCGTCACCAGCACGCCCGGTAACCTGATGAAGTCGCCGTTCGCGTTCGCGCGGCACGGGCAGTGCGGGCGGTGGGTCAGCTCGGTGTTCCCGCACCTCGCCACACAAGTCGATCGCATGGCGTTCCTGCTCGCGGTCGCGTCGAAGACGAACGTCCACGGCCCGGCCAGCTACATGATGAACACCGGGTTCATCCTCCCCGGCTTCCCGTGCATGGGCGCGTGGCTCTCCTACGGCCTCGGTCGGTTAACGGACAACCTGCCGACGTTCGTCGTGCTGCCGGACGCGCGCGGGCTGCCGTACAACCAGAAGGGCAACTTCGGCGCGGGCTTCCTCCCGGTCGCGCACGCGGGCACCATCCTCAACGCCGGCGGCACCCCGCCCATCCCGGACCTCGCGCCTTCGCCCAAAGAGACGTTCGTCACGCCGGACGCGGACCGCGACGCGCTCGAACTGCTCGGGAAGGTGAATCGAAGTCACGCCGAGACGCGGCCGAACGACTCGCGCTTAGAAGCGCGCATCGAGAGCTACGAACTGGCCGCGAAGATGCAAACGCACGCGCCCGAAGCGCTCGACCTCACCCGCGAAGCCGCGAAGACCCGCGCGAAGTACGGACTCGACAACCCCGCGACCGCGGAGTTCGGCCGCCGGTGCCTGCTCGCGCGGCGGTTGCTCGAACGCGGGACGCGGTTCGTGCAGGTGTGGAGCGGGGCCGGCGGGCCGGCGAACAACTGGGACAACCACACCGACATCATCAAGGAACTGCCGCCGATCGCGAAGTCGGTCGATCAGCCCTCCGCGGCGCTGCTTCAGGACTTGCACGACCGCGGAATGCTCGCGGACACGCTCGTGGTGTTCAGCACCGAGTTCGGGCGGCAGCCGTTCACACAGGGCGCGACCGGCCGCGACCACAACCAGGGCACGTCGGTCGCGTGGCTCGCCGGCGCGGGCGTGAAATCTGGCGTGAGCCACGGGGAGAGCGACCCGTGGAGTTGGCGGGCGGGCGAGGGGAAGGTGTACAGCTACGACCTGCACGCAACGATTCTGCACCTGATGGGCATCGACCACACGCGGCTCTCTGTGCGGCACGACGGCACTGACCGCCGCTTAACGGATGTACACGGGCACGTGATCGAAGACGTGCTGGCGTAGGACAGGCTTCCAGCCTGTCCCGAC
>JAYUBA010000866.1:0-5232 GCA_043741075.1 Frigoriglobus sp. | reverse complement strand
AGGAGATCCCGACAACCGGGACACGCGGGCTCGTCCATGCCGCCATCGTAGTGACTGAGGCGTCATGCAGACCGGACGAGGGGCTAATCAAGTACACTTCAGGTGGCTGAGGGGCGTCCCCGGTGGCCGCTGAGCAGGGCGTTTGGTAGTGCGGATTATTATTGGCCGGACGTGACGACGTTCGCCGATTATCCCTTGCGCAATTGCGAACAGCGGTGCCGACCGCCGCTGCGGGATTCCGGATTTACCAGGGAGATAATCATGCCGTTGATTCAGGTCAAACTCATTGAAGGCGTCTTCACAGAAGCGCAAAAGCGCGAGATGGTCGAGAAGCTCACCGACGCGATGGTTTCCATCGAAGGGGAGAACTTGCGCCCGGTGACCTGGTGACCGTCGAAGAGGTCAAGTCCGGGCACTGGGGGATCGGCGGCAAGCCGCTGACCACGGCCGATGTGAAGGCACTCGCCGGCAATTCCACGGGGTGATGAGGTTCCGCGCCGAACCCGCCGCGGTAACGGCTCACCGAACCTCGGCGGCGGCACCCAATACTTCTTTAGGATCCTGCAATTCCCTGCACAATCGCCCTGTAGCCCCAAAAGGGGCGCCACGCAACCCCCTACGCACTCACACGCCCTTCGCGGCGTCGCGGACCTCGCCCTTCGGTAGGTTCGGGGTCGCCTTCAGGTGGCGCATCATGTTCGCCTTGTACGCCTCCACACCCGGCTGGCCGTACGGGTTCGTGCCGCACAACCGCCCCTCCACCACCGTCGCCAGCATCAGCATCTGGAGCAGTTGGCCGATGGTGTGTTCGCTAATCATCGGGAGCGTGATGTCGGCCGTCGGCCGAGCGGCCTGCGCGTACGCTTCGTTCGTCCCGCTGATCGCCGCGGTCTGGATGTCCGGTAGCCCCTTGCGGCTGAACTGGTTCAGGTCGTCCTCGTTCCGGTCCGACATGCCCACCATCACCGCCGGGTGCTTGATCTGACGCACTACCAGGTTGTTGATGAGCTTGTCGCGGGTGCCGTCCTGGTGCTGCTGCCCGCGGCTGTGCAGGTCGCGCGTGCCGACGGTCGTCAGCGGCGTCGCCCCGCGGCCGTTCTTGCCCAGCGATTCCGACAGCAGTTGGTCGTACCACCAGCCGACCGCTTCGAGCTTCTTCGACCACGCGGACAGCACGCGCGTGGTCTTGCCGCGCTCGGTCATCAGGTGGTTCACCGCGGCGAACTGCAACACCGGGTTGCGGTCGAACGGCTCCTCGATGAACCGCCGCGTCATGGCCGCGGCACCGAGCAGCATCGCCCGCACGTCCAGCCCCATCACCGCGGCCGGCAGCAGGCCGACGCCGGTGAACGCGCTGTACCGGCCGCCCACGTCGTCCGGGATGGTCAGGATGTCGTCGTCGGGGATGCCGTCGGCCTTGCACAGGTCGCGGAGTTTGCTGCCCTTCGCCCCGGTCACGGGCACGATCACCTTGCGCAGCATCTCCGATTTTGCGCCGTAGAACTTCGCCGCTTCGCCCTTCATCGCCCGGTAGGTCGCGGCCGTTTCGAGCGTGTCGCCCGACTTGCTGATGACAACGATACCCCACCGCTCCTCGACCAGTTCCGGCTCGACGCAGGTGTTTTCGAGCAGCTCGAACAGGTCCTGGAGCGCGTCGTTGTCGGCGTTGTTGCCTTCGAAGTAGATGCGCGGCTTGCCCATCCGCAGTTTGGCGGGCATCTCGTTGTGGTACGTGTGGCACAGGGCGTCGAAGATTGCCTTGGGTGCCAGGTAACTGCCGCCGATGCCGAGGATCACGACGCGGTCCACGGTGTCGCGGAGCCGCTGCGCGAGGCGCAGCACCTTGCCGAGTTCGCTCGCGTCCTGCTTCCGCTTGTAGCCGTCCAGGAGCTTCTGCGGCAGGTCGATGAACCCCGGCTGAAGGGGCCGCATGTTGGCCGGCGGGTTCTGGAGTTCGCGCTCCGTCGCCACCTGCCCGCGCACCTCGGTGGCCCGCTTCTTGATCCGCTCCACCTCCTCCGGCGGGAGGAAGTGCTGGCTCTGAAGCTCGGCGAGCGGGGTCCAGGTCTCGTGCAGCGGGGTCAGGAGCCGCGAAAACTGGTACTCGATGTTCTCGTCGGGCAGTTGCATCGGGTGGTCTCTGTTGGAGCGGCCGTGAAGCAGCGCTTCGCCGCGACAGGTCGCGATCCACGGCAGCGGCCGTGAAGCAGCGCTTCGCTGCGACAGGTCGCGAGGCCGATGGGCGCGCGGTCGGGCCGTCCGAACCGATTCGGCCCTCGTAACTGTACGTCATTATTCGCGATACGTAAACCTTTCCGTATGAACACACACGACTTGATCCGCGACCTGCGCGAACCGGCCGAGACCAAAATCGTACTGCTCGTCGCCGACGGGCTGGGCGGGCTGCCGCTCGAAGCCGGCGGGATGACCGAACTGGAAACCGCCAGCACGCCGAACCTGGACGCCTGCGCCCGCGACGGCGTGACCGGCCTCTCGATCCCGGTGCTGCCCGGCATCACGCCCGGAAGCGGCCCCGGCCACCTGGGGCTGTTCGGCTACGACCCGCTGGAATACCGCATCGGCCGCGGGATTCTGGAGGCGCTGGGCATCAACTTCGCCGTCGGGGCGAAGGATGTCGCGATCCGGGGCAACTTCTGCACGCTGGGCGCCGACGGGAAGATCACCGACCGCCGCGCCGGCCGCCCGACGAACGAGAAGAACAAGGCGGCCGTCGAGAAGCTCCGCACGATCGCGATTCCCGGCGTGGAACTGTTCGTGGAACCGGTGAAGGAACACCGGTTCGTGCTGGTGGTCCGCGGCGACGGCCTGGGCGACCGCGTGAACGACACCGACCCGCAAGCGGTCGGGGTGCCGCCGCTGAAGGCCGAAGGCCACGACGAGCCGTCGAAGCGGACCGCGGCCGTCGTCAACCAGTTCGTCGCGGAGGCGGGGAAGGTGCTGGCGGGCGAGGGGCCGATCAACGGGGCCACACTCCGCGGGTTCGCGACCTACCCGAAGATCGCGACGTTCGCCGACGTGTACGGGCTGAAGGCCGCCGCGATCGCGGTGTACCCGATGTACAAGGGGCTGGCCCGGCTCGTCGGCATGGACATCCTCGACCCCGGCCAGACGCTACACGGGCAAGTGGACACGCTCGCGAAGGTATGGCACGACTACGACTTCTTCTTCCTGCACTACAAGTACACGGACAGCACCGGCGAGGACGGCAACTTCCCGGCGAAGGTGCAGATGATCGAGAAGCTCGACGCGGTCGTGCCCGGCATCCTGAAGCTGAAGCCGGACGTGTTCATCGTGACCGGCGACCACAGCACGCCGAGCAAGATGAAGTCGCACTCGTGGCACCCGGTGCCGACGCTGCTGCTGTCCGAGAACTGCCGCCCGGACGAGGTGACGCACTTCAACGAGCGGTCGTGCCTGCGCGGCGGGTTGGGTCAGTTCCAGGCGAAGCACCTGATGCTGCTGGCGATGGCGAACGCGGGCCGCCTGGGCAAGTACGGGGCGTGACAGGTGAGCCGCGTTAGTGGTAGAATTTGGTCGGATCAACGCTCCACCGGGAGGCCGCCATGAATCTGAACGACAATCCGACGATGGACCAATTGCGCGACCTGCTGCGGCCGTGGGACGACCGCGCCGCGCATCATGTGTTGTGGGCGGACCGCACCGGCGAGGTCCACATCACGCCGGTAGAAAAGAAGTGGCCCGTGCCCCAACCGGGGCCGGAGGTACTCGACAACGCACTGGTCCGCTTCGAGACGTTCCAGGCCGGGAACGAATACATGGGACCGGACGCCGCCGCGAGCGACGAGTGGGTTACGGACGCCTTCAACTGGTTGATGCGCGACTGGGCGGCGGCAAAGGGGAAGGCTGACCCGGTATTGATCCGAGTCTGAGCGCGGGAACCGACGCGATGCCCATCACGGTGACGTTCGACATCGACCGCCCGACCTCGCTCGAATTGAACCGCCTCCGCGGGGCGTTCGAGCGGCTCGGTTGGGAGCACCTCGGCAATACCGCGTACCGCTACCCCAAGTTGCACCAGCACGACGCGGTGGAAGACTGGTTCAACCACGTCGTGCCGGCATTGATGCTGTTGCGGGCTTTTGCCGTTCATCTGCTCGCCGAAGGTCGGTCGCTGGACAAGTTCTCAATCGACGTACAAAGTTCCACCGGTTTCGATCCTCTCACCGGCGTTGGCACGCCCCCGCTGCCGGCGGACGACGTGAACTATTCGCAACCGTCGGCGTCCGGGCGCAAGTGCGGGCTTCAGAACCTGAAGGACTGGATCGACGGCGTGACGTGGCCGTACTGACGCGAGACCCCAACGCCGAACGCCCGCTCCACGGCGGAGCGGGCGTATCCCGGTTCACTTCTTCGCCGCCGTCACGCGGACGCTGCACTCGCCGACGGCGAGGTCGTCCCACAACACCGGCCCCCACCCGTCCCCGTCCTTGCCGGTCGGCGGGCCGATTACCGGCATCTCGAGCACGCCGGTGATCTGGTAGGTGTTCGGCTCGGCGAACTGGAACCACTTCGACAGGTCCACTTCGGCGGTGTAGACCTCTCCGGGTTTGAGCATGATACTCTGTGATCTTCCGCCGTGGTTCCGCGGGTCGCCGGTGTCCGGCAGGCCCTTGCCGTCGATCCCGGCCTGGGCGACGAATCGGAACTGGTTGTCCCGCGGTCCCCGCTGCTTGCCGCCGTGCGTGAACCGGAGCGGCCCCGTGCCGGTGTTCTTCAACTCCATCTTCAGCGTCACCGCCTCGCCGGCCGCGTACTCCTGCTTCGCCGGAACCCATCGGACTTCGTAACGGTGCCCCGGGTGCTTGCGGACCTGCGGCTCGATCTTGTACCGGGCCGCGAGCGCCTTCGCCGCGTCCGCCGAGGAGACGGTCGCCCCGACCTCCGCCGTTCGGTCGGCGGCAAGTTTCTCCGGGCGGCCGACATGTAACACCACCCCGCCGACGACGAGAGCCGTCTGCACTTCGGTCACCTCGTTCGGGAGCGGCCCCAGCCCCTTGACGTGGAGGTGAAAGCGGGAGTTGTCGTTCGTCCACGACTGGAGCGTGACCCCCCTTCCGATCGACTCCGACAACCGCTTGCCGAGAACCGCCGCCTCACCGTTCGTGAGCGTCACCTTCCGGCCGTCGCCCTCGGACTTCAGCAGGTAGACACCGTCCTCGACCTTATCGACGGCCGGCTTCGGTGGGGCGT
>JAYUBA010000865.1:0-5235 GCA_043741075.1 Frigoriglobus sp. | reverse complement strand
AGCAGTTCATCGACGCGGTCTGGATGCTCACCAACACCGCGCCCGCGAAGCCGCTCGCATCGGCCGCGATCCCGCCCTTCCCCGATAGCACCCCGAAGGAGCGGCAGTTCGTCCGCGTCACTCTGGTGGACTGCGACCCGCTGATGCGGTCGCTCGGCCGACCCAACCGCGAGCAAGTGGTGACGACGCGGCCGGAGCAGTTGAGCACGCTTCAGGCGCTCGACCTCGCGAACGGCCAGATCCTCACCGCGACGCTCGACCGCGGTGCCGCGAACATCCTGAAGGCGAACCCGAAGGCGACACCCGACGAGTTGGCGGACTGGGTGTTCGTGCGGGCGCTCTCAAGGAAGCCAGTCGGCGCGGAACGCGAAGCCGCCAAGCGGCTTTTGGGGGACAAGCCGACCACCGAGAGCGTGGCCGATCTGCTGTGGGCCGTCGTGATGCTGCCCGAATTCCAACTCGTCCACTGAGGAACACAGACATGACCACGCGCGAACTCTCCCGCCGCGAATACCTTCAGGCGATGACCGCGGCCGGGCTTGCCACCATCGCCAACGGTGCGCCGCGGTTGCGCGCCGCCGAGCCGGTCGCGCACCCGAAGCCGACCGCCGATACCGTCATCCTCCTGTGGATGGCCGGCGGGATGGGCGCGCCGGACACCTTCGACCCGAAGCGCTACACGCCGTTCGAAGTCGGCGTGCCGGTTGACAAGATTCTGTCCACGTTCCCGGCCATCGACACCGTCGTGGACAACATCAAGTTCACCGAAGGGCTGGAGAACGTCGCGAAGGTGATCGACCGCGGCACGCTCATCCGGTCGCACGTCGTCGCCGACCTCGGCAACATCCTCCACTCGCGGCACCAGTACCACTGGCACACCGGGTACGTCCCGCCGCAGACGGTCGCGTGCCCGCACATCGGCGCGTGGATGGCCCGCGTCCTCGGGCCGCGCAACCCCGCCATCCCGCCGTTCATCAACATCGGCCAGAAGCTCGAAGGGCACGGCGAATCGGAAGAGCTGAAGGCGTTCACCACCGGCGGGTTCTTCGGCACCGAGTTCGGGCCGTTCAACCTGCCGTTCCCGGACGACGCGGTGAACGCGGTGCGCCCGCCGAAGGGCATGACGCCCGAACGTTTCGCGGCGCGGCACGACAAGTTCAAGGAACTGCTGAAGGCCAGTCCGGTCGGCGAGATGGCGAGCGACCACCACCACGAGTCGATGCTGAAGTCCATCGAGAACGCGCACCGGTTGCTCACGAGCAAGGACCGCGACGCGTTCGACATCACGAAGGAGCCGAAGGCGATTTACGACCGGTACAACACCGGGCGCTTCGGGCTGGGGTGTCTGCTCGCCCGGCGGCTCGCGGAGTCCGGCGCGCGGTTCATCGAGGTGACGACCGAGTACGTGCCGTTCCTCCACTGGGACACACACGAAAAGGGCCACGAAACCTACGCACGCATGAAGAAGGAGATCGACCGGCCGATCGCGCAACTCGTACTCGACCTAGAGCAGCGCGGGATGCTCGACCGCACACTGGTGGTGCTGGCGAGCGAGTTCAGCCGCGACATGATGATTGAGGGCGTGCCCGGCAGCACCGCGAAGGATCAGTCGCTCGCGAAGACGGACAAGCTCGGCGAACTGAAGCACTACGGCCTGCACCGGCACTTCACCGGTTCCGGGTCGGTGCTGATGTTCGGCGGCGGCATCAAGAAGGGCGCGCTCTACGGCGAGACCGCGGCCGAGCGCCCGCTCATCACCACGAAGAACCCCGTCAGCATTCGCGACCTGCACGCGACCATCTTCCACGCGATGGGCATTTCGCCGAAGACCGCGTTCGACGTGGAGAAGCGGCCGTTCTACGCGACCGACGACGGCAAGGGTGTCCCGGTTCTGGACCTGTTCGCGAAGGGGAAGTAACGCATGACCCCGCTCCTTCTATTGCTTCTCGCGCCGGCCGCGCCGCCCGAATCGGCGAAGGTGGACTTCAACCGCGACGTGCGGCCGATCCTCGCGGACCACTGTTTTCCGTGCCACGGCCCGGACGCGGGCAAGCGGAAGGCGAACCTGCGCCTCGATGTCGATCCCGGCGCGCAGAAGCGCGACCGCGCGGTCATCGTGCCCGGCAAGCCGGCCGAGAGCGAACTCGTTCGGCGCGTCACGGCCGACGACGCGCGCGACCGCATGCCGCCCGCGAAGTTCGCCCGGCCGCTCGCCGCGAAGCAAATCGAGACTTTGACCGCGTGGGTCGCGCAAGGCGGGAAGTGGGAGAAGCACTGGGCGCTGATCGCTCCCGTGCGCCCCGAGGTGCCGACGACCAAGCACGCAACTGCGAACCCGATCGACGCATTCACGTTCGCGCGACTGGAGAAAGAAGGACTCGCGCCAAGCCCGGAAGCGGACCGCGCGACACTGATCCGGCGAATGACCTTCGACCTGACGGGCCTTCCACCCACCCCGGCGGAAGTCGATGCGTTCTTGGCGGACGCGCAGCCGCTCGCGGCCCCGCGGTTGGCCGACCGCCTGCTCGCGTCACCGCGGTACGGCGAGCGCATGGCCTGGCGCTGGCTCGAAGCCGCCCGGTACGCGGACACTCACGGCTACCAGACCGACGGCGAGCGCGACATGTGGCGCTGGCGCGACTGGGTGATCGAGGCGTACAACCGCAACCTGCCGTTCGACCGGTTCACCATCGAGCAACTCGCGGGCGACATGCTGCCGAGTCCGACGCTCGATCAGCGCATCGCGACCGGCTTCAACCGCAACCACCGCGGCAACTCCGAAGGCGGCATCGTGCCGGAAGAGTACGCGGTGGAGTACGTCGTGGACCGCGTGGATACGACCGCGACCGTGTGGCTCGGCCTCACGGTCGGCTGCGCCCGGTGCCACGACCACAAGTTCGACCCGGTTTCGCAGCGCGAGTTCTACCAGCTCTTCGCGTACTTCAACAACGTGCCGGAGAAGGGCCGCGCGGTGAAGAACGGCAACTCCCCGCCGTACATCAAGGCTCCCACACGCGACCAGCAGAAGAAGCTCGCGGACTTGGACGCTAAGATCAAGGAAGTCGATGAGACGTGGCGGATGGTGGACCCGACCGTGGCGGAGTCGCTCGCGAAGTGGGAAGCCGCCGCGCCGGCCACGCCGGTAAACTGGCTCCCGAATCGTTCGCTCCTTGCGCGCTGGACATTCAACTCGGCCGAGGAACTGACGGTGATGAGCGGGAAGCAGACGTTCGCGCCCGGCCGCACGCGGCCGGTACTCACCTTTGATGGGAAAAAGTACGTGGATGTTAGCGACGTTGGCGACTTCGGCTACGACGGCCGGTTCGCGTTCGCGGTGTGGGTGAAGCCGAGCAAACTCACCGGCGCGATTCTGTCGCGGATGCCGGAGGAACCGCAATCGGAAGGCTACGCGGTCGAACTGATCGACGGCAAGGTTCACGTGTCGCTCACGAAGCGCTGGCTCGATGACGCCTTACGAGTGGAAACAGGAAAAGTGGTCACGGCCGAGAAATGGCAGCACGTCGTGGTCACCTACGACGGCTCACGCCTCGCAGCGGGGGTGAAGATCCACGTCGATGGTGCCGAGCAGAAGACCAAGGTGCTGCTCGATGAACTGAACCAGACCTTCCAGAACCAAGAAGCGCTCCGCATCGGCTCGGCAGGCGGCGCGAAAAATCGTTTCGTCGGACAGATGGAGGATCTGCGCGTTTACGGTCGCGTCCTCGAACCGGGCGAAGTCGCGATACTCGCGGTGCCGGCTTCCCTCGCCGACATCCTCGACACGCAAGCCGACAAGCGAACGCCGCGTGAACGCGACAAACTCCGCGCCTACTACCTCGAAACATCCTCGCCAACGGAGATTCGCAAGCTGTTGCTGGCGCTCCGCGCGCTGCGAGACGAGCGCGCGAAGCTCTGGGACGCGGTGCCGACGGTGATGGTCATGGAGGAGCTGCCGAAGCCGCGCGACGCGTTCGTGCTACTCCGCGGCGAGTACGACAAGCGCGGGGCGAAGGTCGAGCCGGGCGTGCCCGCGTCGCTCTCGGCACTCCCAAAGGACGTGCCCAACAACCGGCTCGGCCTCGCGAGATGGCTGGTCGATCCCGCGAACCCGCTCACGGCCCGCGTCGCGGTGAACCGGATGTGGCAGCTTCACTTCGGCAAGGGTCTCGTGCGCACCGCGGAAGATTTCGGCACGCAGGGCGAGTTCCCGTCGCACCCGGAGTTGCTCGACTGGCTCGCGACGGAGTTCGCGCGGGATTGGGACGTGAAGCGGATGCACAAGCTGATCGTGACGAGCGCGACGTACCGCCAGTCGTCGCGCGTCACGAAGCCGCTGCTGGAACGCGACCCCGACAACCGCCTGCTCGCGCGCGGTCCGCGGCTGCGGCTGTCCGCGGAGATGCTCCGCGATCAGGCGCTCTTCGCGTCCGGCTTGCTCGTCGAGAAGCAGGGCGGGCCGAGCGTGAAGCCGTACCAACCGGCGGGGCTGTGGAACGAGCTTTCCGGTACCGGGGACTACACGCCCGATACCGGCGAGAACCTGTACCGCCGCAGCCTCTACACCTACTGGAAGCGCACGGTCGCGCCGCCGACGCTCGGCATCTTCGACACCGCCATGCGTGAGACGTGCTGGGTTCGCGAAACGCGAACGAACACCCCGCTTCAGGCGCTCACGCTGCTGAACGACATCACCTATGTGGAAGCCGCCCGCGTGCTCGCGCAGCGCGTGATGAAGGAAGAAGCGACACCGGAGAAGCGGCTCGCGCAGGCGTTCCGCCACCTCACCGCCCGCGCGCCGACCGACGCCGAGGCGAAGGTGCTGCGCGCCGCGTTCGAGCGGCAACTCGCCGCATTCCAGAAGAACCCGGATGCGGCGGCGAAGCTGCTGCGCGTCGGCGAGTCGAAGCCCGACCCGGAGCTAGTTGGGGCCGAACTCGCGGCTTACGCGGCCGTGTGCAGCCTCATCATGAACCTCGACGAGACCGTGACCAAGGAGTGAGTTGGGGAGGCCCTAATGCGGCGACGAACTCTCGGAGTGGCGCTTCTTGCGTACTGCGCGTGCGGATGTTACACCCCGCCACCGGTGCCGGCTCTTCCGCGCCCAGAGTCGATGACAGCTACGTACTACCCAGAGACGCTAGCACTACAGCGCGGGTTCTCCGCCGGTGAATAAGATGGTCCCTCGGAGGGAATCCGATGACGGACCAGGAAATTGCCGGGTTGGGGCCGGCGTTC
>JAYUBA010000864.1:0-5238 GCA_043741075.1 Frigoriglobus sp. | reverse complement strand
CACCGCTTTCCCACTGTCCACCGTTCGTGGGGAACTTCACCCAGGCCGGGACGGGCCGCGGTGGTGGTGCCCAACGGCACGCTGTTCGGCGACGGCGTGTGCGCCCGCATCAAGACGGACCTGTTGAAGAACTACAACCTGTACACCGTCGTTCGGCTGCCGAACGGCGTGTTCGCCCCGTACACCAGCATCCCCACGAACATCCTGTTCTTCGACCGCACCAAGCCGACGGGCGACGTGTGGTATTACGAACTGGCGCTGCCGGAAGGGCGGAAGAACTACACGAAAACGGCTCCGATGCAGTTCGAGGAGTTCGCCGGCTGTTTGGCGTGGTGGACCGCGCGCGAGGAGAACGAGCGGGCGTGGAAGGTGCCGGCGGCCGACCTGCTCGCGGCCGGGGGTAACCTCGACCGCAAGAACCCGCGTGCGAAGCCGGACATGGACCACCTTCCCCCGGCCGAACTGGTCGCGAGCATTCTGAAGAAGGAGATGCGCATCGCGGAGTTGATGGGCGAAATCCGCGGGCTGCTCGCGGGGGACGGGGCGTGAACCGCCGGGCCGGTTGGGATATCATTTGCTGAGGAGGTGGTCCGCATGACTACGACCATTGAAGATGTTCAGGCCCGGTTGCCGGAGATTCTGGACGCGCTCGCACCGGGCGAAGAGGTGATCGTCACCCGCGACGGCAAGCCGGTGGCCAAGCTGGTGCCGGAGTTGCCGAAGGGCGTACCGATCGCCGGCCGCTGCAAGGGGATGCTCGTCATTCACGCCGACGACGACGAGCACCTGCGCGACTTCGCGGAGTACATGCCGTGAACGTGCTGCTCGACACGCACGCCTTGCTCTGGTTCGCCCTCGACGATCCGCAACTCAGTCGGGCGGCTCACGCGCTCGTCGTCGATCCGGCGAACGAGAAGTTCGTCAGCCCCATGAGTTGGTGGGAAATCGCGATCAAGATGAGCATGAAGAAGTACACACTGACCGTCGCGCACGACGTGCTCTTCGAGACCGCTATTCGCGACAACGGCTTTCGGGTGCTTCCCATCGAGCCGCGCCATACGGCCGCGCTGGTGACGCTGCCGTTCTACCATAAAGACCCGTTCGACCGGTTGCTGATCGCCCAAGCGATCGTCGAGGACATCCCCATCGTGAGCGCCGATTCCGCGTTCGACCCCTACCCCGTCCGCCGCATCTGGTGAAGGACCGCCCATGCCCGCTCACTGGCCGCTCGTTCCGCTCGGCGAAGTGCTGGCGCGCAATGAGGAACGAATCACGCTCGTCCCGGAACAGACCTACCGCGAAGTCACGGTGCGGTTGTGGGGAAAGGGCGTCACCCTTCGGCGGCTGGCAACGGGTGCGGAGATTGCAGGCGAAGGGCGGTTCGTGGTGCGAACCAACCAGTTCATCGCCTCGCGCATCGACGCCCGGAACGGCGCGTTCGGACTGATCCCGCCGGAGTTGGACGGCGCAATTGTCACGAACGACTTTCCCACGTTCAACGTCGATTCGTCGCGGTTACTGCCAGAGTTCCTCGGCTGGCAGTGTCGCACGTCGGTGTTCGTTGATCTGGCTCGCGCCGCGAGTGAAGGAACCACGAACCGCGTTCGCCTGAAGGGTGCTTCATTCCTCGCGACGACGATCCCCCTTCCTCCTGTGGAGGAGCAACGGCGGATCGTGGCGCGGGTGGACGCAATCGCGTCCCGCGTGGCCGCAGCCCGCCGCTTGCGAGAGGAGGCAGCCGCACAAGTCGCCGCACTGAAAGCTAACGAAACATCTCGATTCTTTGCCCCGTCCGGGGCTGAGGCGAAGCAGACCCGCCTGCGCGAGATCGTGGAATCCCACGACTCTGGTTGGAGTCCTCAATGCAGTGATGAACCGGCTGAACCGGGCGCTTGGGGAGTGTTGAAAACGACGTGTGTGCAGTGGGAAGGCTTCGACGCAAAGCAGAACAAGAAGCTACTGCTGAGTGATTCCCCGCGGGCGGAACTTCAAGTTGCCGTTGGTGATGTGTTGGTGACCCGCGCCGGGCCTGTTAATCGCGTTGGGGTGGCGTGCGCAGTTCTAGAAGCCGTCCCCAATCTGATGCTCTCTGACAAGATCGTTCGGTTGCGCCTTCGGAACGATGTGCTTCCTCGTTACCTCGCGCTTGCACTCAGTAGCGCCGATTGCCAAGAGTACTTCCGACACGGGAAGACGGGGCTTGCAGAATCTCAGGTGAACATCTCCCGCGAGAAACTGCTAGCTCTTCCTCTTCGAGTCCCGCCACTCGGCGAGCAGCGGCGGGTCGTGGCGCACCTCGACGCGCTGCAAGCGAAGTTGGACGCGGTGCGGGCGGTGCAGTCGGCGACGGCGGCGGAACTCGACGCGCTGCTGCCGTCGGTGCTGAACCAGGCGTTCGCGGGCAAGTTGTAGGTCAGATGGTGCTATGGTAGCCGAGAGCCACGGCGCGGAGTTGAGCGCCGGTGTCGCCGGGAAGTGCGTCCAACACCGCGACCATTCGCGGCAACACGTCGGCCGTGAATCGCTGCCAGTCGGCCGTCGGAACGGCTTGCTTGTCCCAATCGTCGGCGATCAACTGCCGGAGCACGGCGCGGAAGACGAACGCCTCCAGGGCCGCCGTGCCCCGGAACCACTGGTCGCACAGCGGCTCCGCCGCGAGGATGTCGCCGGGGGCGAACGCGGGGTCAGCCAGCAACGGTCTCAGCGTCGTCGGGTACATCGATACCGAATTGGCGGATGGTGAACACGCGGTCGTAGTTGTCGATGCCGTTCGCGCGGAACAGCGCGCGGGCGCCCTGGAGCCGATCGACCAGCGCGAGGACGAGAACCACTTCGCAGCCGAACTCTTTGGCCGCCTGCGCCGCCTTCAGCGCGGATCCGCCTTTCGTGAACACGTCGTCCACGATAACGACCCGCATCCCCGGCTTCAGCCCGCCCTCGATCTGCTTCTTGGTGCCGTGGGTCTTGACCTCCTCGCGCACCCAGAACCCCTCGATGGGTTCGCCGTGCAACCGGTAGCTGATGACGGCCGCCGCCACCAGCGGCACCGCGCCGACCTGCAGCCCGCCGATGGCGTCGATGCCCAAATCCTTCGTCCACTCGTACAGCACTTCGCCGATCAGGTACGCCCCGTCCGAGGAAACGGCGGTCATCTTGCCGTCGATGAAGTATTCGCTCTTCGCGCCGGACGCGAGCGTGAACAGTTCGCCCGGCGCGGCCCGCTTGAACGACCGGTCCGTGAGCAAGGCGAGCAACTGCCGTTCGGTATCGGACATGGCGGACTCGCGGGGGCGACCGGGCGGGAGTGTGTGGGAGAGGTATCGGCCTCTGCGGTCGATTGTAGAAGCCGGAACCGGCCTCGACACCGGCCGGCGCGCCGCGCCCATCCGCGCGACCGGCACCCGCGCCAGGGTTCCCGGCACCCCGCACACCGGCACCGGCGCACGCGCACCGCACATCCGGAACCTCCGGCGCCATTTAGCGGCGTGCTACCGCGGTGCGGTTCGCATTTTCACCAATTCCACCCCTCGCCAGAAAAACTTTCGCGATCTTCGCTCACGCCGTTCTCGATTGAAACGCCAGGAATTGCAGAAATTTACGCAACAGCAGTAATCGGAACTCTTGCGCGCGAGATGAACGAACGCCGACGGCGAGGCGCAGGTTCCCCCGCCCGGCCTCACGATGGCGGCGAGTGCCCGGAGGTGCCCGGACCCGTACCGGCGACGATGGCTGAGACGAGCGCCGACGCAGGTTCCCCCGCATGTCGGGACTATGCCGGTAGGCGGTGCGAAAGGGCCGCGCACGTACCGGCGATACTTTTCGTTGGCGCAGGTGCCCCGCCGCGGCGGCAGGATCACCGCAGGCGAGGCCAGACGCCCGCGACCGGCCGACGCGACTCGGAGAAGCCCCCGCGTGTACCCCGCAGACTGGACCCCCGTCGGACGCGACCCCGCACCCGGCAACGACCCTAACGAGGTGAAGACCATGACCGCGACGAAGACCCCGCCGGCGGAGGCGCTGATGATCGACGTGAAGGCGGTAGCCGCGCTGCTCGGCTGCAGCGCCCGGCACGTCACCCGGTTGGAGGAGACCGGGCAGCTCCCGCCGGCGACCAAGCTCGGCCGGCTGTCCCGCTGGCACCGCGAGACGTTCCTGAAGTGGCTCGCCGACGGCTGCCCGCCGGTGACCGCGAAGACCGCGTGAACGCCGACGGCCGGCCCCTGTCAGGGTCGGCCGCCGTGTGCCGCGAGTGCGGATGAGCTGAGACAAGCACATCCTACCACACCTCGCGCCGCGTTCCCACGCCTCCGCGGACCTGTTCCGCCGGTTCGGGCCGTCCCGCACCGGCACCCGCAAACCCCGACCTCGCGGCATCCGCCGTCGGTCAAAGCACTTCACCCCGTGGAGTGCGTACCCGTACCGACCGCGACCGCTTCGCGGTCGGGTGACACCCCGTTTCGGAGTTTCGACCATGAAGCCGACCGACGACAACACGCCTGATTTCGACCCCACCGACCCCGGAGAACCCCCCTGTGCCGCCGACGCCCCCCGCCCCCGACCCGTTCGACCCCGCCTCGCTCCGCCTCACCGGTGACTTCACCGCCGCCTTCGGTGTGCGGAAGGCACTCATCACCGTGCCCGTGCGCAAGCCGGACAAGACCTGGTTCGTCCGCACCCACCCGAACGATGCTTACCGGCTCCAGACGGCGGTGATCGAGCTGAAGGAGGACCGCGAGACGTACCTCGTCGCCCCCGCGCTCTGGCCGGACCTGGCGGCCGAGAGCACGTTCAGCCCGCGGGCGCTGTTCACCGCAATGAACCGCCAGGGCGTCCTGTTCCTCTGGCCCAGCCGGATGCCCGGCCCCGACGGCAAGCTCGACGAGTGGAGCCGGTCGGCGCTGGAGGGCGCTGACCGGGCGCGGGGCGGGTGGGTGCGGGTCGCCTCGAACGTGCCGCTGGGCGCCTACGACGTGTTCGAGGCGACCGGCAACTTGCCGGACCCAGACTGGCCTACCACCCCGTTCTCTGACCTGCTCAGGGTGGCGTTCAAGGGCCGGTTCATCGACTCGCTCGACCACCCGGTTCTGCGCAAGCTCCGCGGGGAGGTGTGAGAGTCTGTCCAGGAAGAAAATTCGGGATACTCTGGTTGTATGAGCCAGACATACCCGAGCGACCTGACGGATGCCCAGTGGGAAATCATTAAGCCGTTGGTGCCCCCGGATCGGTCCGGCGGGCGCC
>JAYUBA010000863.1:0-1517 GCA_043741075.1 Frigoriglobus sp. | reverse complement strand
CCATCGCCTTCGACTCCAAATGTGGGGCAGGTGGTGTCGGAGAGGAACGGCCCGCGGCCCTTCCTGGCTCCGTCGTTCGTCCGGCGGGTGGCGCCGCGTGCTGGTCGCCCCGGTCCGGCACTCAGCACCACCGCACGTTCTCGGAAACCGGATCGGCGCCGCCGGGCCTCCCCGGTACCCACGCCGACTTGACGAGAGTGAACCCATCCCGGGGCCTGCCGGCGGCGCGAGAGGCACCGCCGGCGGCCCGGACCCGGTCACGTCAGCGGGAACGCCAGCGGGTTGAGCAGGTAGTCCGGCCGCTTGTACGCCTTGCCCGCGAAACGGCCCTCCTCACCCGCCGGCCGGACGTAGTGGTGGCTGGCCAGCAGCTGCAGCACCTTCTCGGCCTCGTCGGCCGTCGCGAACGCGCGCCCCGACAGGCGCATCACGTCCGTCGGCTTGATCCGCGCCTTCGACCACTTGCCCCGAATCTCGTCGACGACCCGCTTCGCCTTCTCGACCCGCCGGTCCGTTCCCATCACCCCCAGGGTGGCCGTCGCGTGCGGCAGGAAGTAGTCCCGGGCCAGCGCGACGGCGCGCTCGACGGTGGCCGCGGCGACGGCGCCGATCGGCGGGTTCGAGGCGGCGTGGAGGCCCGGCGCGGCATCGACCTCCGCGGCGGCGGCGAGGTCGCAGAAGTGCAACCCGGCGGCGAGGCGGGCGCAGTGCCCGGCCAGCTTGTTGCCCCACCCCGCCATCCACCCGTACGCGCCGCCCTCCGCGAGCTGCGGCTCCAGCCACCGCTCGAACGCGCGGAGCCGCTCGTCGGCCTCGGGCGTGAAGACCAGCGCCGCCGGGGCGCACCCCGTTCCCTCCACCCCGCGGCGCCACAGCCACGACATCCGCTGGTCGAAGGTCGCCAGCGTCACCGGGCGGGCCGCCGGGGCGGCCACCTGGCGGGCGCCGACCTTGCTCGCCGGCCACGCGTACAGAAACCGCGCCAGAAGGCCCCGCCCGGCCGCCGCCGGGCTGTCGACGATGCCGCGGATCACGTCCGGCTGGACCATCAGCGACACGCTCAGGGCCGGGTGGCGGACCTTGTTCTCCTCCCGCGAGATGCGGTCGATGGCGATGTCGTCGCCGGCGTGCCCGTGCCGGTACACCTCGAAGTTCTCCTTCTCGCTGTACCGGCCCTTCATCACCTCGAACGGCCCGCCCTCCGGGGACACCTGGTACACCCGGCCGCCCTGCTCGGCGAGCATCTTCACCAGCGCCTCCTGCGTCACGTCGCCCACGGTGAGCCGGCAGGGCTTCACGTCCGGCACCAGGTCGAGCTTCTGGCGCACCTGGATCATCTCGGCGTGCAGGTCGGCCGCGTCCCCGGCCTTGACCCGCTTGGCCCTGGCCTTCAGGCCGTCGAGCTGACTCTCCAGGAGCTGCCGCTCCGCCCCCGCCGCGTTGGCCTGTGGCCGCCGCTGGGCGTTGAGCTGGTCCTCGCGGGCGTGGACGTGGCCGACGACGGCCCGGTGGACGGC
>JAYUBA010000862.1:0-5238 GCA_043741075.1 Frigoriglobus sp. | reverse complement strand
CGGCTCGGCAGGAGCCTCGCCCTCCCGACTATCCGCAAACCCCGGTTCGCCCTCCCCCAGTAGCACCGCGCGCAACTCCGCGAGCCGGTCGCCGGTCGCGCTCGCGGCGCGGCGGAGCGCGTCCTGCTGGCGCAGGCGCGAAACTTCATCCGGCGAGAGGTCGAGGCGCCAAGTGGCGTCGTCGGAGAGGTCGTCGTCGGGCGGGTCGATGGCGACGCCGATGGTCGCGGTGTCGCGGTCGTAGATCACGCCGCGGAACGACGGCATCCGGCGGTTCACGTTCGTCTGGTTCAGCACGACGGGCGAGCCGGGGCCGAGCCGCGAAGGCGGAAGCGCGGTGCCGAGCGTCTTGCGGCCGAAGGTGAGGAGCAACCGCCCGCCGAGGCCGAACTCGGAGTCGCGCAGTACGAGCGCGGTCAGCGTGGCCCCGTCGCCGACCGGCGAGCCTTCCTCCGCTTGCGCGCGGCGGCGGGCTTCTTCCTGTTCCGCCTTCGCTTCGAGGTCGAGCAGCTTGGAGAGGTTGCCGAAGTGGTCCGCGTCGGTGAAGTCCCCTTTGCCCGCGAAGCGGACCCGCACCGGCTTGTCCTGGAGCGTGGCACCGTCGAGCGCGGTCACGATGGCGGCGGCTTTCGCGTCCGGCACTTCGACCGTCGCACCGCGGCCGACGAACGCGATCTTCCCGACGTGCTTGCCGGCGAGTTTCGTGGCGTTACAGACGAACGCCATGACGACGCCGGGCGAACACCGCGGCGGAACCGGGTCGATGTGGATGAGGGCCATGTGCGGAACCGGCGCGTGACGCGGAGCTACCCCGCGTCATCATACCAGTCCGCGCGGCGTGCGCGCGCTCAGTGGGAGCCGCTTTGGTTGCCGACGGCGACGTGCCGCCAGTGCCGGCTCTGGTTGGTGCGGAACCGCGCGACCCCGTCGTCGCGGGTGCCGCCCGCGCCGCCCTCGACGCGAACCGGGTCCGCGCTCGGCGGGGCGGTTTCGCTCGAGCGCGCGAACCCCCAGACACACAGCCCGCACACCACCGTCATAGCGACCGTCATTCGGCGCAGCGTCATTTCGCGTTCCCCCACAGCGTCCTTGCGTGGTCGCGGGGCAATAGCGTCGCGCGCGGCGGAAGTCAACGCCCTACCACTCAAATCGCGGAGAGGGGGTCGCGCTCGTCGCGGCTGGCCCACGCGGTCGCGCCGGGGAAGTCGGCGGCCAGCCTCGCGGCCAGGTCTTCCACACCGGGCCGCTCGGTCGCGTAGTGGCCGGGGAGGATCAGCCCCACGTTCGCGCCGCGCGCGGCGAGTAGGTCGTGGAACAGCATCTCGCCGGTGAGGAACGCGTCCGCGCCGTGCGTGATCGCGTCGCCCAGGAACCGCCCCGCCCCGCCGCACGCGAGCGCGACCGTGCGCACCGGGCGCGCCGGATCGCCGACGATCTGCACCGCGGAGGCGTTCAGCGCGTTCTTCGCGAGCTTCGCCAGTTCGCCCAGCGTCGTCGGGTGCGCGAGTTCGCCGAACCGCCCGTCCCCGCCGCTCGTGCCCGGCTTCAGCGGATACACGTCGAACGCCGGTTCCTCGTAACTATGGGCCACCCGCATCGCCGCGACAACTTTCGCCACGAGGTTTTCCGGCACGACGACTTCCAGGCGCCACTCGCTCACGTCTTCGCGGCGCCCCTTCTGCCCGACGGTCGGGTTGGTCGCTTCGGTGCCGTAGAACGTGCCCGTCCCCGCGAGCCGGTAGCTGCACTCGTTGTACTTCCCGATGACGCCCGCCCCGGCCGCGAACAGCGCGTCGGACACCGTTTGCAGGTCCGCGTCCGGCACGAACGCGACGAGCTTGCACTGCCGCTTCGCCTCGCGGGGGCTTAGCGGGACCACGTTCCGCAGCCCGAGCCGGGCGCACAGCCCGTCGTTGATTCCGCCGGTGCAGTTGTCGAACGCGGTGTGCGGCGAGTACACTGCGATGCCCGCGCGCAGGAGCGGAAGGACCGCCCGCCCGTCGGGATTCGTGGCGGTGAGCTTCTTCGCGCCGCGGAAGAGTACCGGGTGGTGCGAGACGATCAGGTTCGCGCCCTCGCGGACGGCTTCGGCGGACACGTCGGGCGTGACGGTGAGGCACGTCATGACGCGCGACACGCCCGCGGCCGGGTCGCCGAGCAAGAGGCCGACGTTGTCCCAGTCCGCGGCGGTGGCGCACGGGGCGAAGCGTTCGAGGTACGCGGCGAACTCGGCGACGGTGGGCATGAGTGAACCCTAAAAGAATGAAGAGCCGCAGATGAACGCGGAGAGACGCAGATCAGACAAGAACTGAGTTTAAATTGAAACTGGTCTTCTGTCTTGATCTGCGTTTTTCTGCGTTTATCTGCGGCTCTTCTTGGTCGCTGCGGAAAACTCATCGACGCGCGGGTGCGGTTCGCCCCAGTACCTGTTGTCCGCGGTTCACGGGAACACCAGATGCCGACCGAATCGCGTCCGCTCGCCTGCCAGGATAACGGGGTTCCCTTACCCGCTCATCCCGACCGCGCGGCCGCTCACCCCGCCCGTGCGCTCCGGTGGAGGGCTTTGCCCATAAACGTCAGAATGGCAGGCGATTCAAAGGCTTTTCGGCCCTGTTTCGTCCGAAATCAGGGGTTTATATCCAAAGCCCCGGTGGCACCCTACTGCCGCCTCCGCCCGCGCCCGTCCTTCCGCCGGCCACCCGCCCCGCGCCGGCCCTACCCGCGCCGGCCGCTCCCACCACGCCGGTCGTGCCGGCGGAAGACCTGCCGCCGGTCGAATCGCCCGGCCGCGACCGGTAGCCGCGTAGGCGTCCGCGTTCCACGCGCCGGTTGGGCTGGCTTCGTCCCGACCGGTGGCGTATGAGTCGCCCGACGGGCCGATGTCGGGTACTACAGGAGGCGGGGAATGCGCGACTACCTCACCAGGATGGTGCGATTCGTGCCGGGACTGAGCCGGGCGCTCGACCGCAAGGACGAAGAGATCGACCGCCTGCGGGCTTTTGCCGCGACGGCGCGGCGGGAGATGGACGGGCTTCGCGCCGAAGTGTCGTCCAAAAACAAGGAACTGGCCGACGCGTGGGCACACGCCCACCGCCTCGACGACGCCCTCCAGCGCCTCGACGGCATCTTCCGGTCCGCGGATTACAACAGCGATTCGCTGATGGTGTTCAACAAGAACCTGTCGTTCCTCCGCGACCCGCGGTTCATGGCCGCCTACCGCCGGGGGGTCCACTCCGGGCACCGGCTGGGCAGCCCGTACGGCGTCGGCGAGGACATCCACATCGAGTGGCGCGTCCACGTCGCGTGCTGGGCCGCCGCCCGCGCCCGGAACCTCCCGGGGTGCCTCGTCGAGTGCGGGGTCAACACCGGCATCCTCTCGCTCGCGGTCTGCGAGTACACCGACTTCAACGCGTCCGGGAAGGACTTCTACCTGTTCGACACGTACCGCGGCATCCCGGAGGCGCAGATGCGGCCCGCCGAGCGGGCGGCGCGGACCCAGGAGAACGCCGACATCTACGAGGAGTGCTTCGAAGTGGCGCGCCGGAACTTCGCCCCGTTCCCCCGCGCCCACCTCGTCCGCGGGCTGGTGCCGGACACCCTCTCGACGGTGCCGATCGACCGCGTGTCCTACCTGTCCATCGACATGAACATCGCCGACCCCGAGATCGCCGCGATGAACTACTTCTGGGACAAACTGGTCCCCGGCGCCGCGGTGATCCTGGACGACTACGGGTGGGCGAACTACCGCCTGCAACAAGAGGCCCACGACCAGTTCGCGGCCGAGAAGGGGGTGCCGATCCTTCTGCTCCCGACCGGTCAGGGGCTAATCATCAAGCCGTGACCGCGCCCCGCCTACTTCTTCCCGATGCAGTATAAGCTGGTCCGGGTGCGGAGGAACAACTCTCCCCCGGCCGCCGCGGGCGACGCCATGAAGCCGTCCGCCAGCCGGTTCTCGGACACCACCGCGTATTCGCGGGCGGCCTTCACCACGAACGTCTTGCCCGACTGGTTGCAGAAGTACAGGTTCCCGCCGACCAGCACCGGCGACGCCGAGAACTCGCCGTCCAGCCGCTCGTTCCACACGAGCTTGCCCGTCTTCGCGTCCACGCACGTCGCGAACCCGCTGTCGGACACCATGAACAGCAGCCCGTTCGCGACCAGCGGCGACGGGCGGACGGAGACGTTCTTCACCTCCTTCGGCGCTTCCCACGCCACCGCCGACTTCGGCACCGCACCGCTCAGGCCGTCCGGCTTCAGCGCGAACAGCTTCGCGCTGTGCCCGCTGTTCAGGTACAAAAGACCGTCGTCCAGCACCGGGCGCATGGAGCCGTTCATGCCGCCGTGCGTGAACCGCCACACCTCCGCGCCGGTCTTCGGGTCGTAGGCCATCGTGCATTCCGCCGACGGGCACACGAGCCAGTCCTTCCCGCCCACGCTCACCAGCGCCGGCGTCGCGTACCCCTTCTTGTGGTCGCCGTCCGCGGGGCCGGGGGAGTATTTGATGTTCCGGTCGGTCTTCCACACCGTCTTGCCGGTCGCCTTGTCGAGCGCGACGACGTACTGCAAATCGGCCCCGTCGAAGATGAGGTACATGAGGTCGCCGTACACGGCCGGCGACGACCCCGGCCCGCGGAAGTGGTCGCACTTCAGGTCGGTGCGCTCCCACAGCACCTTGCCGCTCGCGGTATCGACGCAGAACGTGCCGTGACTGCCGAAGCTCGCGTACACGCGGCCCGGTTCGACAACCGGTGTCGGCGTGGCGTAGCTGTTGAACGGGTGGCAGTACGCGGGATTCTCCTCCACGCGTAGTTCGATGTTGTGGGTCACCTTCCCGGTGGCGCGGTCCACACACACCGCGAAGTAACTCGCTTGCTTCACCGCGTTCGCGGGCGGCCCGCCCTTCTTCGGCACCGGGTTCGGGTCGAGCGCCTCGTCGGCCGTCGTCACCCACACCTGATCGCCCAGCACCACCGGCGACGAGTGCCCTTTCCCGTGGATCGCGGTCTTCCAGCGGACGTTCTCCAGCTTGTCGCCCTTCTCGCCCCACTGCGTCGGCGCGCTCTTGCCGGCCGCGTGGCCGTTCGCGGTGGGGCCGCGGAAGCCGGGCCACGAGTCGGCGGCCGTGAGAGCGACGGAGGAGGACGCGAGCAGCGCGAAGGGGAGGAGTAGGCGGGAGCGCATGAGGTGGGTTCCGGTTAGGCGGGGGAATCGCTTCAGCCTACCGCCAAGATGCGCGGG
>JAYUBA010000861.1:0-1517 GCA_043741075.1 Frigoriglobus sp. | reverse complement strand
AGGCGCGGCGGCCGGGTTTGGTTTGGGCGATGACGGTGCTCGGCTCGGCGCAGCCGCCGGCGGTCGGGAGCATCTTGTTCGGGCTGCACCGGTTCGTCGGGTTGAAGGCGGTGCGGAGGCGGACGAAGAAGGCCAGGTCGGCGGGGGTGAACAGCTTCGGCATGAAGTCCAGCTTCTCGCCGCCGATGCCGTGCTCGCCGGTCACGCTGCCGCCCAGGCGGACGCACTCGTCGAGGATCGACGCGCTCGCGGCCAGCACCCGGCGGACCTGGTCCGGCACCCGCTCGTCGAAGAGCAGCACCGGGTTCGGCCATCGCGGCCACACACCGACGACCCGCCCGCTAAAGCCCGATCCTCGCATCGCGCCGGTCGCGCGTTCTTGCTTCGGTCTTCTGCCGCCGAACGACACAGCTCACCTGCGGCGGGGACACCAGCAACCTTCAAGTCGAGGAAAGCCGTCATGCCCCCGCCGTCAGGTGCAGCGTTTTGTAAGGCCTAACTGACGCATTCTTTGCGAGATCCCTTGTGGCCACACACCGGGAGAGCCTGCCTGAAAAACTAATCCGGGAATCGCCGACGTTACGGCCCCGCAATCAGAGACAAGGGCACTTCCGCTACCCCCTGCATCCAGTAATCGGCAGCGCCGCGATCCTGCATTTCGACCATTGCGGCATGGAGGCAGTTGTCGTCGCGCGCCACGTCCCCGGCCTTGGGCGGGTACACTGTGGGATAACGCGGATGCCATTCGTAGCGATCCTTGAACCAGACGCGAACCAAGTGATCGACAAGATTGACTTCAAAACTCACGAAATCGATGCTTCCAAACGCGAAGCGAAAATCCTGTCCAGCCCGGTCGGTCGCATAGTCGCCCTGACTGAAGAAAACCTCGCCTTGCAACCTCGGTTTTGCGCCGGAAGGAAAAATTTCCCGCTTCAACCGCCCACGGATCCCGCTGTCGGCCGTGATCCAGTCTTTGATGTTGCCATCGTAGTCGCGGGCACGACGACACGGGGCCGTCACTTTTCCACCCGGACGGCGACCGGCGCGCTCCAGTGGCCGCACCGCCCCGTGTCGTCGCGCCACCGCGCTCGGACGCGGTACTCGCCGGTCTCGGCGAAGACGTCCGCCGGAACGTCCATCGCAGTCCCTGTGGCCGTCTCCGCGTGCCACACGGCGACCAGTTCGTACCGACCCAGTTGGCCGACCCGGCCGACCCGCCATTCCAGCGCGACGGGCTTTCGCCCGGCGGGCGACGCGAACGCCGTCGCCCGGTATTGCCTCGCGGCACCCGGCGTTTCGGTCGCGGTCGGGGTCCGCGGGATTTTGTCGTCCGCGGCTTCGCCGGCGAGGTAGCCCCAGCCGTAGCCCCGCGGGTCGCCGTCGTTCGGGGCGTAGTTTTTCACCGGCCGCGAGTCGGTGCAGAAATCGACGAGGTACTTCCGGAAGCCGGCGAAGTCGTTCGTGGCCAGGGTCCGCGTCCACGGCCCGCCGAAGTGATCGGCCCGCGCGGGGTTCAC
>JAYUBA010000860.1:0-5241 GCA_043741075.1 Frigoriglobus sp. | reverse complement strand
CGAACGCCTCGCGACGAAGGCCAAGGCGGCGGTCGAAGCGCTCAGCGCGTTTGTGATCCGCCACGGCATCGACGACTTGGCGGCCGAGCAGTCGGCGTTCGGCGGCGGTGCGGACTGGAAGATCGACGTGCCGCCGGCGAATCCCAAAGAGTTAGAACTCATGGTCCGTATGGACCGGGCGCTCCGTGTGGCGGGGCACGAAGGCGCCGGTTCGGCGAGGGCCACCAACGACCCTCGCTTTCATGTGGGTTGGCGGCACTTCGACGCGGTGAGAGAGGAGCTGAAGGGCGCGGTTCCAGTGCTGCCCGGACCAGCCAAGGGCGTGGTCGAGAATCAGATCAGGTTCATTGACGAACTCCGCAAGGAGGTCGGAATTCATTCCAAGTTGGCAGCGGTAGCCGCAGAAGTGAAATCCAAGGTCGAGCAGGGAGAGAAGGTCGTTCTCTTTTGCCACCACCACGCGACGGCGCAGGAGTTGACGGCACACCTGGCCACGATACTGCCGAAGGCGAGCCCACCGAAATCGCCGGTTCGGGACACCTGGAGTCAAGCGTGGGATGAGGTTCTCGAGGCCGCTGGCGAAGAGCCGGCTGAGAAGATCTTGCGGGACACGTTCATCACATGGCTCTGCGCGGACCTGATCCGCGCACAAACGTGGTCCTGGTTCTCCGCGGACTCGGTCCCAGCATCGGTTGCCGCACTGGCGGATGCGCTCAGAACGACGCGCGGCCGCCACCACCGGGGACCGGAGACGATCGTCGAGGCGGCGCAGCGTCTGTACCACGCATTGCTTCAGTCCAAATCGAGCCGGGCGGTGTTGAGGGCGGCAGCGGACCACCTTGAACTCCTCCCTGGGGCGCACGGTGCCGCTCGCGTGTTGGGGGTTTGCACGCCGAGCGCGCACAAGAACGAGGAATCACACTTCCTCCACAACCAGCAACCAGACACAGTCATTTCCATCTTTAACAGCCCCTTCGGCCCGGACGTGCTCGTCGTGACGGACAAGTTGTCTGAAGGGATCGACCTGCACCGCTACTGCCGCCACCTTGTCCATTACGAACTCGATCCGAGTCCGATCCGCACCGTCCAGCGCAACGGCCGGCTCCGACGGGTGAACAGTTGGGCGGCCGCGACTCGGCAGCCGATTCTGTACGCCTACCCGGCATTCCGCGGCACCCGGGACCACCGGCTCGTGCAGATCATGAAGAAACGGATCGACAGTTTTTCTCTGTTGCTCGGAGGAGTTCAGGACTTCGACGTTGAAGGAGTCGCGGAATCCGAAGAGCGATGGAGAAACAACGTGATCGAGATTGCAAAACGGCACCTCGCTGCGGCGGGCGGGCTGCTCTGCGCGAGGAGGCCAAGAGGAACCTAGGACACCGATATCCCGAAGACGCCGAAGAAACCGGGCAGGCGGAAGTCGGGATAGCGGGCGTCCCCGCTGCGCACGTTCAATGCCTCACATACGCCACGTTCCCTTGCTGTGTCCAGCACGCGGTGCAGTGGTGCGCCCCGCAGTTTCCGCCCTTCTTTGAACTCGGGCAGGTCGCCGCGGCTGGGTCCGACACAACGGTCGAGGTGGTCGGCCACCACGTCGGGGCCAGCCCGTCGATGACGTTGCCCGACACCCGGACGACCGCATTCTCCGGGATCGCGGCCGCGTTCTCTCGAACGAGTGCCACCTCGCGGGTCGGGATCCAGAACAACACGTCCCGCGTCGCCGCGCAGATCCGCATGATGTTGAGGAAGTGGTTCTCCCCCTGGAAGTCGCCCGAGTGAAAGAACCGGAAGCGGTCCTTGGCCTGCCACCGGATGAGCGCGTACAAGGCCGGGGTCCAGCGGGGATCGAAGAGCCCCTGGTACGCCCGCTCCAACTTGTCTGCGACGTTCTTCGCCCGGAACGTGCCCTTCATCGCGTAGCACGCGGCGCACACCGTACCGGGCGTCTTCGCGAGCGCAGCGCCGATCCTGCAGCGTGTGGCGGAGATGCCCCAGGCCGGGCAGTCCATCTTGCTCGGGTAGGCGAGGCCGCCGGTAATCTCCTCCGCACGTCTGCCGCGCATCAACTCCCACGCATCATGGTCGATGTCACCCGTGTAGAGCGGGATTTCTGGCGCGGGATCGCCGACGAGTGGCAGTTCGAGGCGGGTCAAGCCGCGTGAGACTACAGCCGTGGACGAGGGTGTCTACCGACATGGGTGCCCGCGGGCGGGGTCAGTCCTGCCCCCTCATTCCGTTCCCGAAGTACCCTCGGGTCATCCCGCTCGAAACTTTCTTCCTCGGCACGCACCAACCTTCCTGGCTCCGCAAAACGGACGTCCCGCTCTTCCTCTCCCGCAGGCGACTGGCCGGGCGGAAAAACCTGCCCCGTGCTCGCGGCCCTTGGGCACTCGACAGTGGCGGGTTCCAGGAGTTGAACCTGCACGGCGGGTGGACGGTGACCCCGCGGCAGTACGTCGCCGAGGTCCGGCGGTACGCGGTCGAGGTCGGCAATCTCCGGTGGGCGGCCTGCATGGACTGGATGTGCGAGCCGTTCGTGTTGGCGAAAACGGGCCTCACCGTCGCGGACCACCAGCGGCGGACCATCGACAACGTGAAGGCGCTGCTGGACGCGGCCCCTGAACTTCCGTGGGCACCCGTGATCCAGGGCTGGACGTGGGGCGACTACATGCGCCACGCCGACGCCTACCAGAAGGCCGGGATCGACCTCTCCGCGTTCCCCGCGGTCGGTGTGGGGTCCGTCTGCCGCCGACAGTCCACCACCCGCGCCGGAACGATCCTGGCCTGTTTGCAAGACACGAGGGCGAAGCTCCACGGGTTCGGATTCAAGATCCGTGGCCTGCCGTTGTCGGAAGGCGCGCTCACCTCGGCCGACTCCCTCGCGTGGAGCTTCGCGGCCCGCCGCCGGCCCCCGCTCCCCGAGTGCGCCCTGGACCACAAGTCGTGCCAGAACTGCATCCGATACGCGCTGCGGTGGTGGCACCGCGTGATGACGGAGGTGCTGGAACGTGACATCCCGAAGCCGAAGGAACCGCAGGTGCAGCCCCGGCTGTTCTGACCATCGATCCGCGGGGCGGTCCGGGTCGTCCGCCCGCGCCGACGAAAAATCCTGCGAGACACGGCAGGAGCGGAGGCGAGGCGGATGGGCACTGTCAGGCTTCCGGTTCCATCGCGGGCCGCTGGCTCGTGGCCTGACCGCTTCCTCCGGGTTTGCGCGATGTCCTCGCGCAGGCGGGCCCCGTCGTCTTCCTCCCGCATTCGCAGTGCCGCGCACACTTGAGGCAGTTGCGGCACGTCAGCCGCTCACAGTTGCAGTTGAGGGGCAGAACGCCGCGTCGTAGACAGCAGTAGCACTCCATCACGCACCTCCTTTCCCCCAGCAGAGCGCGAACCAGACGAAAGCGCAAGGTCCGTTGTCGCAGGGGGGCGATTCTGCTCGGGAGTGGCGATCCTCGCGAGAGAACGCGAGAAGAGGCCGAGAAGCGGCGACGTTGAACAGCGCCCCACCGGAGTGAGGCGCTTTGGTGTTCACTTCTTCCGGACGACCGGCGTACACATCACGGAGAGCCAGATGCCGGGGGACTTCCACTCGTCCGAGACGTTCGCGATGTCGAGGCCGAGCGGACTGAACGGGCCGACGATGGCCCGGCGGCCCGACTCGGACACATCCTTGCACCGCCAGCGGTCCATCTCCAACCGCTCGCCGGTTGTGAGGAAGTGCAGGACGAGGAACGTCACCAGCTCGCGCGCGGCGGCGGGCTCGTCACCCGTCTTCAGCTTCTTCGCCTGCTCCGCGAAGGTCAGTTCGGGCTCGATGGGGGTAAGCCGGATCTGCCGCCACTTCCACGAGTCCGTCTGCTTCGCGTACGCGCCGTCGTGATCCTTGAGGTAGAACAGGGCGCGGTGCTTGCGGACGAGGTCGCGGATGCTGATGCCCGGATCCCACCACGTCACGTAGCCCTTCGTGGGGATGGGCGGGGGCGGCGGTTCGTACGGGCCGTGGAGGCCGAGCAGCTCGTGGACCTTCTTCGGATCGAGCGGCTCGACGGTCGGGGGTTGCTCAGGGGGCTTCGCTTCCGCGATCGCCTTCTTCGTGCGGGCCTTCGCCATGGTCGTGTCTCCGTCTGGGGCCGGGAGGGAAAAGAACACCGGTCCGACCTTGGCATGTCGATCCCGCCAGGCGCAACCGCGTCAGTGCCCGCCGGCACCCTCCCATAACTGCGGTCCGGTGAACCGCCGCCAGTTCTCCTCGAAACTCGCGCGGCTCTTCTCCGCGACCACCGCCGGGGCCGCCACGATCATCTCCTCGACCGTCGGATATGTCGCGCCGCGTTCGCGCACCCGCAACCGGAACACGCCGCCGTCGGCGTTCCCGCCCAGTCGGATCACCTCGGCCTCCGCCTCCCGGCGGTCGCTCTCGGAGAGCCGTTCGGTGCGCCGGTCGGCACGACCCTTGGCCCACACGATCCGACGGACCCGGTAAACCGACCACGGCACGGCATCCAGTCGCTCCTCCAGCAACCGCACCGCCTCGTGGTTGCCATCCGTCTCGATTACCGACCGCAGGCTCTTGCTGCCATAGAGCGTCATCGCCGGGTTCATGCACAGACTGACGTATTCCAGGAACAGCGCCTCCGCGGCCTCGCACGGCGACTCCCGATAGCGGGCCAGGACGTCCGGCTTGCCCTGCGTGAACGGGCAGAACACGCAGCAGGACTTGCGCCACGTCTCGCTCGTGATCTCGCGGACGTAGGCCGCGCACCGCTCCCGGCCCCAATCCCACGAGATCAGAGGGAATTCGAACGGCTGGTCGTCGGTCGAGTACCCTTCCGCTCGGTCGGCGCGGGCCACTTCATCGGCGTTGTACCCGATCACCCGGCGGATCTGGCTGGCCCCGAACTCCCGCCGCGTCCAGGCGGTCAGCGGGAACCCCTTGAAATGATGCGTGCAGCGCCGCTGGCCGTGTGCAACCTGCGGCACCGTCCCGACCGAGAGCAGTTCGTCGGACAGTCGGTACGGACCGCGCATGTGGAGCTGCGCCGGTTCGCGGCTGTCGTCGAGGACGGTGATCCCTTCGCCTTCGAGCCGCCCCGTGCGGGCCACCTGCACGAAACGCACGCGAGCATCGCGCAGCCGATGGAGGATGTGCATGGCCACTAAGGCAACAGCGGGGAATTAATTTCCCGGCTCCTTGGGTCGGATGTTGACGCTCCACTTGGGCAGGGTGGCGGAGCGGGTCAG
>JAYUBA010000859.1:0-5241 GCA_043741075.1 Frigoriglobus sp. | reverse complement strand
GCGCGGCAGGCGGAGTTGCCCCCGGCGGAAGCGATTCACGCGGAAGCGGCGATCCAGCAGACCGCAGCGGCGCACCCGCCCGCGGTGATGGCCGCACCGGGAACCGCCGCGCCGGGCATGATCCCTGGCGCGGTTCCCGCAGCGCCGGTGCAACCGGTGCAGGTTGCTCCGATGCGTTAAAGACAGTTGAGCGACCGACTTCCCACCGCCCCCGGAGTTCCGGGGGCGGTTTCGTTTCGTCGATTGATCGGGCCGCGATCGGCAGGGAGCGGGCTGGGTGCCGGCTCAATCGGACAGTATTTCGCCCCGCCATCGACTACAAGCGGGAAACACCGCGGGCCGGGCGATCTTCGCCCGGCCCGTTCGGCACGTCCTTCTCCCCGGCGCGGAACGCGGGTGCCTCAGTCGGTCGCGACGAGGTCGGACAGCGGCGCGGCGGCCCGCTTCGTGGCGATGATGCGGCGGACCCGCTTGGCGAGGCCCGGCTCGCCGGCCGCACGCAGTTGCCCGACCCGCTCGTGCAGCCGGTGGAGCGTTTCCGCCGCCCACGTCGGTTCGGCCACGCGGTCCGCGTTCAACACCGCGTTCAGTTCGTCGAGGTCGTGCGCGACCGACCCGCCGTAGTCGTAGACGATCTGGCACAGCGCGAGCGAGGCGAGGACGCCCTCCTGCCCCCGCCGCGCGATCTCCGACGAAGCGTCGTCGTCGCGCCCCTTGAGCCGTTCGGCGAACACCGCGTGGGCGTAGATCGCCCGACATTCGCGGGTGAAGTCGTCGTTGAGGAGTTCGAGCAGTTCGTTCTTCGTGACCACCGTGGGGGCGTAGCGCGACTTCCGGTGGGTGGGTGGCGTGAGCATCAGTTCAAGTCTCCATCGCCGTCGGGCGCGCGGCAGATAATTGAACGCAAAGCATGTGCCCGACCGCGCTTTGCAGCATTTACCGAGCGAAAAAGCCGCGGCCCCAGGAATGATCTGGGGCCGCGGCCGAAAGAGCAGTCTGCTTCGCGCTACCGGCCGCGATCAAAGGACGCGGGCGGTGCGGCCGAGGAGCAGGCCCACGCCGAAGCCGATGAGCAGCGCCGGGAGCGGGTGCTTGCGGACGAGGTTCGTCACCTCGCGGCCGAAGTCGCCGACCTGGTCGGCGGTGGCCTCGTAGGCGTCGCCGGCCCACTTCTGCGCCTTCTCGCCGGCGTGTTGGGCGGCATCGCGGGCGTCGCCGGCCCACTCCCCGCCCTTCTCGCGCACCTGACCGGCCACGTCGCCCGCACGCTCCATCAGGCCGTGTGCGGCGTCCTTGGCGCGGTCCACCATCCCCGGAGCTTCGTTCTTCGCGCCCTGAGCTGTGTTGGCCGCCTTGTCGGTCGCGTTCTTCGCCGCGTCCGCTGCGGTGTCGATTCCGTTCTTCATCCGGTCTTTAATGTCAGCCATGAGTAACACCTCCAAGAAAGGGTGCAGTGTCCGGTTGGAAGAGCTTCCATCCGCCGACGCCGCTGGTTATGCACTGCCCGTGCCAACCAGGGCTTTTTTGTTCGTCCGCCCGCCGTCGTTCTTGGTTTCCGCCGCCGCGAGTACCGGATGCATCTCGGCGAGCCGCTTCCGCGTCTCGGCCAGCGTCCGGTCCACGCCGTCGGTGTGCTTGATGGCGTCCTCGCGGTCCTCCGGCACGTTCTCGTCGGCCCCCCAGCGGCCGACTAGCAGTTTCACGTCCGGGAACCGCTGCCGGAGCCGCGTGACGAGATACCGTACGTGCGACAGCCCGCCGGGCGGCAGCGACGCGATCACCACCACCGCCGGGCGGAACTCGGCCACCTGGTCGATCAGTTCGGAGGCGAGCGTCTCATCGCCCGAAACCTTCACTTCCCAGCGGGCGGTGCCGAGCGTGAGGGCGAGCAGTTCGGAGGCGACGTGTTCGGCCTCGTCGCGGGCCGGGCACAGCAGCACGCGCACCCGGTCCCGCGCGTCGGTCTCCGCGACCACCGCGGCGGGCGCGTCGCGCAACCCGGCCACCTCCACCGCCACCTCGCGCGCCGCGGCGACCACGTACTTCAGGTCGGCCGGGTCCAGGTCGCCGTCCTCGCGGTCCCGCTTCGCCAGGCAGAGGGCCGGGACGATGACCGTGTCGAACGCCTCCTCCGGGGTGGTCCGATTCGCCTCCTCGACCGCGACTTCAGACGCCTCGTCCTGGTCGTGGGCGGCGAGCCGCTGGTAGAACGCGACCCGCGGGTCCAGCGCCGGCTCGTCGCCGAGCAGCACGACGAAGAAGTTGAACCGGCCAACGTGCCGCCCGAGGACGAGCAGGCACACCGTCAGCGGGCCGGACAGGATCAGGCCCAGCGGCCCCCACAGGAACCCCCAGAACGCGGCCGCAATCAGCTGCGCCACCTCCGACAGCCCCATGCTCTGGCCGTACAGTGCCGGTTCGACGACGTTGTTGCAGAACGCCTCCAGACCCAGAAACAGCACGAGGGTGGCGACCGGCTGACCCCAGCCGCCGCCCCACGCCGGCGCGGTGGCGAACGAGAACAGCACCGGCGGGATCAGGCCGATCCAGGTGCCGATGTACGGGATGTACCGCATGACGGTGGCGATGAACCCCCACAGGAGCGCGTACTTCAGCCCCAGCGCGAACAGCCCGACCGCGATGATCGCCCCGAACGCGCTGTTCACCATCAACTGGCTGAGCAGGTACTTGCTGATCCGCTGCGACGCGTCGTCCACCGCCTTCGTGGTGGTTGTGATCTTGCCGTCGCCCAACAGCCGGATCATCCGGTTCCGCAAGTCCTCCCGCCGGAGCAGCATGTACACGGTGAGGATGAACGTGAACGCCGCCTGGCCGAGAACCTCCGCGACCGGACTAACGTAAGCGTCCATCTGCCCGCCGAAGGACGAGGCCGGCTCCACCACAACGGTGTTTTGTTGCGCCGGCTTGGGAGCGATGATTCCCGACAAGTCGTTGATGAGTTGGCTGAACCGGCTCGTGCCGTCCCCGGAGATCATCAACTTCGCGGCTTGAACCTTCGCCGTGATCGACTCCCGCCGGTCCGGTAGCGTGTCGGCGAGTTGGGCGACCTGTTGCACCACGACGGCACCGACCCCGAGCGAAACGCACATCACCAGCCCGACGGTCGCGACCACCGCTGTCGTCCGCCCCAGCTTGCGTCGCTGGAGCCGCGCCACGACGGGGGCCAGTACGAAGGCCAGGAAGATCGCCAACGTGACGGGGATGAAAATCGAGCGCGCCCAGTACAGCACCCCCACGATCGCGGCGGTAACCACCGTCGCGGAGAGGGCGACGAGCGCCCGTTGCCAGTCCGAAGTCATTGGGAGCGCTCCTTCGAGCCGGAACGGTGAACGCGACGGGAATCGGACATTCAGTTGCAACGGGGGTGCCGGGGCGCGTGGCAAATCGGTGCCGCGCGCGGGGAAGTGAGGTGCGCGGCGGGGTTATAGGACGGAAACGTCCAAGAGGTGCTTCAGGTTGGATCGGGCCGCGACCGGCGGGGAGTGGACCGGTCACAAGCCCCGCACGGTTTATGCGCCGTCCTGCGCGGTCGGGAGCGTGACGGTGAACGTGGCCCCTTTGCCCGGTCCGTCGCTGTGGGCGACGACCGTGCCCGCGTGCATCTCCACCAGCCGACGAACGAGAGCAAGCCCGATGCCCAACCCGCCCTGCGACCGGTTGAGCGAGCGGTCCACCTGCGTGAACAGCGCGAACACCACCGGCAGCACGTCGGCCGGGATGCCGACGCCGGTGTCGCGAACGGTCACCGCCACGCGGCCCGCCGACGGCACCGCGGACACCCACACGTGGCCGCCCGGCTCGGTGAACTTGGCCGCGTTGTTGAGGACGTTGGTGAACACCTGGGTCAGCCGCACCCGGTCGCCGGCGAGCCGGACCGGTTCGGCCGGGACATCGACCGTGAGGGCCAGTTCCGCGGCCTCGATCTGCGGGCGGCTCATGTCGAGCGCGGCCTCGATCACCTCTTGCACGCTCAGCGTCTCGATCGTGAGCCGGAGCTTGCCGTTGGTGACGCGGGACACGTCGAGGAGGTCGTCCACGAGCCGGATCAGTTGGGCCACCTGCCGCTCCATGCGCTCCCGCTGGCGGCGCACCGTGTCGCCGGTGTCGTTCGCGAGCCGCAGGATCTCGAGCGCGTTGCGGATCGGCGCGAGCGGGTTGCGGAGCTCGTGCGCGAGCGTCGCGAGGAACTCGTCCTTGCGCCGGTCGGCCTCGCGCAGGGCGTCGTTGGCGCGGGCCAACTCCTCGGTGCGGTCCTTCACCTTCCGTTCCAGTTCGGCCGACGCGCGGTACTGCACGAGGGCGAACCGGACGGCCCGGTCCAGGAGCGCCGGCGTCAGCCCGGCCTTCTCCAGGTAGTCGTCGGCGCCCGCATCGAGCGCGTCCATGTCGATGCGCGAGTGCCCCTGCCCGGTCAACAGGATGACGGGGCCGGACCGGCCGCCGTCGCGGGTCTCGCAGAGCAGTTCGATCCCGGTCCGGACGCCGAGCCGGTAATCGACCAGGAACACGTCGTGGGTGCCGGCGCGCACCGCCTCCACCCCGGCGTCGTACTCCGGGGTCCAGTCCAGTTGGAACTGGCCGCCGGGGATATCGGACACCAGTTCGCGGGTCAGGAAGTAGTCGTCCTGGTCGTCGTCGATCAGGAGGACGCGGACGGGTTGCGGTTGCACGGCGCCCTACCCTTCGGACTGGAGTCGCGAGGCCGCTAGCGGGCGGGACCGGAGGCCCCGTTCGCGTTCCCCTCGGGCGGGAGTTCCACGATCTCCAGCCAGTACTTCCCCAGCGCCTGAACCACCTCGACGAGGCGCTCGAAGGTGACCGGCTTGGTGATGTACGACGCGGCCGACAGGTCGTAGCTCCGTATCACGTCCTCCTCGGCCTTGGACGTGGTGAGGATGACGACCCGGATGTTCTTCAGCCGCGGGTCCGCCTTGATCTCCCGGAGCGCCTCGCGGCCGTCCTTGCGGGGCATGTTCAGGTCGAGCAGGATCAGCCCCGGCACCGGGGCCGCGCCCTCGGCCGCGTACTTGCCGCGCCGGTTCAGGTAGTCGAGCAGTTCCTCGCCGTCCTCGACGAACCGCAGGTCGTTGGCGAGGTGGTTCTCCTCGAACGCTTCGCGGGTCAACTGGCGGTCGTCGGGGTCGTCGTCGGCCATCAGGAGGGTGATGGATTTATTCTGCGGCGGCATCGCGTTCGGTGACCTCGCTGGTGTCCGACTGA
>JAYUBA010000858.1:0-1519 GCA_043741075.1 Frigoriglobus sp. | reverse complement strand
TCGCCTGTTCGAGTTCGGTGCGGTACATTTCCAGCCGCGCCTCGGTCCGCACCGCCTCGCCCACGTCCCGGAAGACGACGGTGATGACCCGCCGGCCGCCGTGGTTCACCTCGCTCGCGCTGAGTTCGAGGTCGAGGTGCGAGCCGTCCTTGTGCCGGTAGCGTCGCCGCCCGATCGTGAATCGGCCCAGGCGAGTGATCTGCTCGCAGTTGGCATCGACGCTCGCGCGGTCGTGGGTACACAGATCGTACAGGGTCAGCCGCGCGAACTCGGCGGCGGAGTACCCGAACGACTGGCTCGATGCGGCGTTCGCTTCCAACACCGCTTTCGACTCCGCGTCGATCAGCAGCACCCCTTCGGCAAGCCCGTTGACCACGGTGCGGAACTTCTCTTCACTCGCCTGCAAGGCGTCCTCCGCGAGTTTCTCGGCCGTCCGGTCCACCGCCATGCCGGCCACGAAATGGCGACCGGAGGCGTCCGTGAACCGGAACTTGAACGATTGCCAGTGGGACGCGTTGCCGGTCCGGGTCGGGACGGTCTCGTACAGCGAGACGGTCTCGCCGGTCACGAGGACGTGGCGGTCGGTCTCCTGGAGCGACCGGGCGATCTGCTCGCCCCAGAGGTCGGCGTCGGTGCGACCCACCCAACGCTCCTTCGGCATCCCGAAGTACCGGACGAGCGGCTCGTTGACGTACACGAACCGGCCCTCGTCGTCTTTCATGAAGGCGACGGCGGGGCTGTGGTCCATGAACGCCCGGAACCGCTCCTCTTCCCGGGCCAAACTCGCCTGGGCCTGCTTCAACCGGGCCACCTGGCGGCGCGACTCGAGCAACACCATGACTTGCCCGGACAGTAGGGTCAGGGCCTCGCGCTGGGACGCCGTCAACTCCCGGGGGACGCGGTCGATGACGCACAGGGTTCCCAGGCAGTGCCCGTCCGGGTCGGTGAGCGGAACCCCGGCGTAGAAGCGGATGTGCGGGTCGCCGGTGACCAGGGGGTTGTTCCGAAACCGGGGGTCGGCGGCCGCGTCGGCGACGATCATCACGTCCCGCGTCGAGATCGCGTGGCCGCAGAACGAGATGTCGCGCGGCGTCTCACTGGCCTTCAGCCCGAACCGGGACTTGAACCACTGGCGGTGGTCATCGACCAGCGTGACGGACGCCATGGGCGTGCCGCAAATCGCCGCGGCGAGGCGGGTGATCCCGTCGTACTGGGTTTCCGGGAGTGTGTCGAGGACCTGGTAGGCGTGCAACGCGGCGAGGCGGTCGGCCTCGCCGCTCGGCAATGGGTGAGACATGGCCCTCCCCGGGTCGGGATCGTCGGCGGGAGTCGTGGAATGATCGCACGTGACACTAGCTCCAATTGCGGCCCGAGTAAAATTCCGACGGGTACGAGCCGGAAAGTTATCGTGAAAGCCGGCCGGCGTTCGCGCGGTATCCCGCGGATTGAGGCGAAGTCTCAGGAGCGGTTTCGCGGCGGCGGGTAGAATGCTAACTCCCCCCGCCTGGCCCGCTTTACG
>JAYUBA010000857.1:0-1519 GCA_043741075.1 Frigoriglobus sp. | reverse complement strand
GGCCAATCGACCGCCCGCCTGGACGCGGACCAACTGTAAGGGGCGACCGATGCCGTGGGTGTGCGAACCGTGCCGGGAGTACACGACCGACGAGGCCGACAAGGCGTGCCCGACGTGCGCCGCCCCCCGCAAGTTCACGCTGCTGTGCAAGCCGGGCGACACGCCGGACGCGCTGGCGGGCGTGGCGACGACGGTCCAAGACCGCTACGGCAACGACGACCACCAGGCCGAGCAGAAGAGCGACGGAGTCGGCCGAATGACCACCGGCGCGTGGGCGACCTTCCTGGTCCCGGCGGGGGTGGTGGTGTTCGTGGTGTTCCGGTTCCTCCTGAAGCGTTACCTCCGTCACGGGGACTACTAGCGATGGCACTCGGCTGGCGCGACGCGCGCGACCTCGGCGAACTTTTGCACGAGCGGTACGACACGCTCAACCCGCTGACCGTGCGGTTCACCGACCTGCACAAGTGGGTGATGGACCTCGAAGGCTTCGCGGGGCCGGCCGCGGAGTCGAACGAGAAACTCCTCGAAGGCATCCAGATGGCCTGGTACGAGGAGTGGAAGGACGCCCAGGACGCCGACTGAGTGCCGCGGGGCCGCGGCCCGTCAGGCCGGGCTACGGGGTCGGTGACTTCGCCGACGTGCGGACACCCGCGCTGGGCGAGAACCCGCGTCGAGGCGTTCGGCGGCGTCACCGTGTGCGCCCGGGCGAGTCCGGGGCCAGTCGAAGTCGGGCCGTTTCAATCGGCCCGGGTCGAGTGAGTCGAGCAGAAAAGACGCGGGGTCCGCACGCCCGGTCGTGGACAAGCTCGCCGCCTGGGACTGGAGTTGATCGACGGCGTTCGCCATCGGTTTCTCCGGTGCGGGCGTCGCCGTTAGGATACCACCCGCGGCCCGCTACTTCTTTCCCGAAGTCGTAGAGTAACCGCCCTCTCGACTGGTTCGCACGGGCACGGCGGGGTCGCACGATGAGACTGGCTCGGTTCGCAATTCTGGCGGCGACTGTCGGCACGCTTCCGGTCGTCCTCGCGCAGGGGCCGGCGAAGCGGGGCGAGATCGTCGTCTCGCCCGAGGCGCGGGCCGTCCACGCCGAAGCGCTCGTCGTGGACGGGCACAACGACTTGCCCTGGGAACTGCGGCAGAAGGCCGGGTCGTCGTTCCGCACCATCGACCTGGCGCGCGACACCGGCAAGCTGCACACCGACATCCCGCGGCTCAAGAAGGGCGGCGTCGGGGTGCAGTTCTGGTCGGCGTGGGTGCCAGGTCGATGGTGCGGAACGACGACCCGGCCTTCTGCCGCAACTCCCACGGCAAGTCGTTGTGCCCGTCTACGACCAGCGCCTCGGCGTGGACGGCCAACGCCTCGGGCGAGACGACAATCTCCCCCCGCTTCGCCGGCCCC
Source organism: Frigoriglobus sp. (assembly GCA_043741075.1). Lineage (GTDB taxonomy): Bacteria > Planctomycetota > Planctomycetia > Gemmatales > Gemmataceae > Gemmata. Next base: position 120 of record JAYUBA010000857.1, on the reverse strand, counting down.
TGCGCGACCACCGCCGGAAGTGCGGCGAGCGCTGCCGCGAGAATTGCGAACCGAGCCAGTCTCATCGTGCGACCCCGCCGTGCCCGTGCGAACCAGTCGAGAGGGCGGTTACTCTACGAG
>JAYUBA010000856.1:0-5245 GCA_043741075.1 Frigoriglobus sp. | reverse complement strand
CAGGGAGGGGGCGCCAAACACTCGCGCTTCGCTCGCGCGCGAACGATCGCCCGATACTAACTCCCCCTCCCTGCAGGGAGGGGGCTGGGGGGTGGGTTCTGGATACGCAACCACCATCCGCAGCAGGGCCACCGCCAGCGTCTTGCCCTGCGTGTCGATCCGCAACGACCGGCTCGCGCCCCCGGCCAGCACGTCGTACAGTACGAAGTTCAACCCGCGGACGTTCGCCGCCTCGAACCGTTCGACCCGCGAAGCCCCTAGCGGCGCGAAGTACGCGGCCACTACCTCCGCCGTCAGGTTGACGCGGAGCCACGCGAACCCGGCGTCGGTGTACGCGATCACCGCCACGTTCGCGTGGTTCCCCTTGTCGCCGCTGCGGCCGTGCGCGATCTGCGAGAGCGGGACGCCTGCCATCAAAGCACCTCCACGAGCGGCGTCACGGCCGACTTCGCGATCAGCGCCGGCCAGTAGGCGAAGACCTCGCGCACCGGCGGGCGGCCGGTGGTGTAACCGGTCGTGCCGGGGAAGCCCGATGTCACCAGCGGGGCGAACTCCTTCGTGAACCGCTCGACGGCGGCCCTCCGCGGGTCGCGCACCGCCACGCGAAGTACCACCTCCGGCGGGTCGGCGGTCGCGGTGACTACGCCCGGCACACAGGCACCCGCGCCCAGCGCTTCGACGCGGCTTTCGGCGTAGGTGAAGCCGGCTTGCTTGAGCTTCTCCAGGATGATCGTGCCCGACAGGCGGGCCTTCGCGGCGGCGTTCGGGCCGGCGATCACCAGCGTGCCGGCCGACATGAAGCCGTCGCGGTACGCGATCGACACCTTATAGGTGTCGGTGACGCCGTTCGCGGTGCCGCCGCTGACCGCCACCACGTCGGGCCGGAGTTGCGTCAGCTTCACGGTGGTGAAGTCGGCCACCACATCCGGCGTGAGGTAGCGCGCCGGGTCGGCCACTTCGTAGAGGAGTTGCTCGCTCACCGTTTCGACGTTCACCGCGCCGCCGGTTCCGTCCGGCTTTTCGATGGTGAACGTGCCGTCTTCGCTCATCTCCGCGATCGGGTAGCCCACGTCTTCGAGGCGCGTGCCGGCGTCGGCGTTGACCCACAGCCCGCCGGTGGCCTGCGCCCCGCACTCGATCATGTGACCCGCGACGGTGCCCGCCGCGAGCCGGTCCAGGTCCGTTTCCCCGAAGCCCCAGCCGAACTCGTGTGCCGCCGGGCCGACGGTCAGCGACGCGTCCGCCACGCGCCCCGTAATCACCACCTCCGCGCCTTGCTTGAGCGCGTCGGCGATGGGCCGCGCGCCGAGATACGCGTTCGCGCTCACCACCTTCTCGCGGATCGAGGCGAGCGGTTCGCCGCTGTCGAGGTGGTTGAGCGTGTGTCCGCTCGCGAGCAGTTCGTCGAGTCGCGGGAGGAGGTCGTCGCCGCTCACGACGCCGATCCGCCGCGCGAGGCCGGCCTTCGCAAGCACCTCCTTCGCGCGGCGCGCGCACGCGTGCGGGTTCATGCCGCCCGCGTTGGTGACGACCTTCAGGTTCGGTTGCGCCTCCAGCGTGGGCGCGAGGCGGGTGAGTACGTCGATGAAGTCGGTGGCGAACCCGGCGGCGGCGTCCTTCGCCTTCTGCACGGCGAGGATCGACATGGTGAGTTCGGCGAGGTATTCGAGCGTGAGGTAGTCGAGGCGGCCGGCGCGCGCGAGGCGCGCGGGGGCGTCGAGGTTGTCGCCCCAGAACCCGCACCCGTTGCCGATCCGCACGCGCTTCATGCCGTCATCTTATCCCACGGCGCGCCGCTTCCCAGATGACTCCCCGCCGCCGCGGTTGTAAGCTGTGGATCGGTTCCCCTTCCGCACGCCGCGAGGACGCCCGATGTCGTTCGACAACAGCCCCGATGCGCCGCCCCCGGCACCGAAACGCGCCCGCCCCGAACCGGCCCGCGGCGGCGTTTCCGTCCTGTCCGTACTCGCGCTGTTGGTGGCCGTGGCCACCGCCGGCTACGTGATCTACCGCGACCCGCCGTGGGGCCGGCTCGCCAAGTACAGCTTCGCCACCCCGGAGCAGGCGATGCGGTCCGACATGAAGATTGAGGCGACCGGCGACATCCACGCGCTGATCGAACTGAACGCCAAGCTGGGCAAAAAGCAGCTCAAGGAAAAGCTCAACACGCTGGAGGTGAAGCGGACGGCCGAATACAAGGGGAAGACGGTGCTGTTTATTCAGTACAGGGCCACCGACAAGGACGCTAAAGAGGCGAAGGAGCGGAAAGAGGTGGTGTGGTACGAGCAGGAGGAGGGGAGCGGGTACTGGCGGCAGTCGTACGTCAACAGCGGCGAGGTCCGGGGGACGGACGAGGAACTCGCGAAGGACATCGACGCGTGGAGCAGCCGGGGCGGGATCGGGATGCCCGGCGGCATGGGCGAGTGACGGCCGTCGCATTCCCGCTTGCGTTCCGGGCGGGTCGCGGTGATCCTATCTGCTCACGACGCCGCGCCCGACCCGCACCGGATCACCCCTATGTCCGAACCGACCGCTCCGGTCGCTCACGCTCCCGGCTCACCGGAACCGCCCGCCCACCAGCCGTTCGTCCCCGCGACCGAGTCGCCGCCGGAGTTCACCTGGCCGGCCGTCCTCACCGGGGTGGTTCTCGGCATCGTGTTCGGCGCGTCGTCGCTGTACCTCGTCCTCAAAGTCGGGCTGACGGTGTCCGCGTCGGTGCCCATCGCGGTGCTGTCCATCACGCTGTTCCGCGCCTTCTCCAAAGCCTTCGGCGTCCGCAAGACCACCATCCTCGAAAACAACATCGTCCAGACCACCGGTAGCGCCGGCGAGAGCATCGCGTTCGGCGTCGGGGTGACCATGCCGGCGCTGCTGCTGCTCGGCTTCGAGATGGACCCGGTGCGCGTGATGACGGTGGCCGTGCTGGGCGCGATCCTGGGCATCCTCATGATGATCCCGCTGCGGCGGGCGTTCATCGTGAAGCAGCACGGCAAGCTCATTTACCCGGAAGGGACCGCGTGCGCGGAGGTGCTGGTCGCGGGCGAGAAGGGCGGGGCGACGGCGAAGATGGTGTTCGTCGGGTTCGGCATCGCGCTGGTTCACAAGTTCCTCACCGCGGCCACCTACCTGTGGGCGTCCACGCCGGCGGTGAAGCTCTACACCACGGACGCGGCGACCGGCGCGAAATCCGGGCTGAAGGGCGGCGGGCTGGGCGGCGAACTGGCTCCGGAGTTGATCGGCGTCGGCTTCCTGATCGGGCCGCGGATCGCGTGCCTCATGTTCGCCGGGGCGGTGCTGTCGTACTTCGCGCTGGCCCCCGCCATCGCCACCTTCGGCGAGAGCCAGAAGGAGCCGCTCGCGCCGGCCAAGTGGGACGAGAAGGAGCCGAAGGACGACGCGAACCCCGGCCTGATCCGCAACATGGGGCCGAAGGAGTTGAAGGAGAACTACGTCAAGTACATCGGGGCCGGGGCGGTCGCGGCCGGCGGCATCATCAGCATGTGCCGGGCGCTACCGCTCATCTTCGCCTCCGTCGGCGCCGGCCTCCGCGACCTGCGCGCCAGCCGCGGCGGGGGCGGCGGAACCGGTGCGGTCCGCACCGAACACGACATGCCCATCACGGTTGTGATCTACGGCAGCCTCGCGCTCGTGCTGATCCTCGCCGCGGTGCCACAGTTGGGGTTAGGTCTGAACCCGTTCGGGCTGCTCGGCGCGGGGCTGATCCTGCTGTTCGGGTTCCTGTTCGTCACCGTCTCCAGCCGGCTCACGGGCGAAGTCGGGAGTTCGTCGAACCCGATCTCCGGCATGACCATCGCCACGATCCTGCTCGTGTGTCTCATCTTCCTCATCCTCGGCCGCACCGGGCCGGCGGCGATGCTCACGGCACTCACCGTCTCGGCGGTGGTGTGCATCGCGTCGTCCAACGGCGGCACCACGTCGCAGGACCTGAAGACCGGGTTCCTCGTCGGCGCCACACCGTCGAAGCAGCAGTGGGCGATCCTCATCGGGTCGGTCACGTCGGCGCTGGTGATCGGGCTGACCATGCTCGCGCTGAACAAGAGCGGCACCCACTACACGAAGCAGGGGTTCCCCACGACCGTGGTGCTGAAGGTGGACGGCAACGAACCGACGCAGAAGCCCGGTAAACCGTACGACCGCGACCAGGAGAAGATCGACGAGAAGAACCCCGGCTGGCAGGCGGACGCGACCGAATACCGCATCGTCCATGTGCGGCAGGGCGACTACGCCGGGAAGGGCGACGACTACAAGAATCTGAAGCCGGGGCGCTATCTGGTGAGCGCCGAGGGCAAGCCGGTGTACCGGGCGGACGTGCCGATCGACCGGCAGGCGGCGAAGGACGACGCGGGCAACGACGCGCCGAAGGACTTCTCCGAGGCGCCGCAGCCGGGGCTGTTCGCCAACATCATCAAGGGTATTCTCGGCGGCACGCTCCAGTGGTCGCTCATCATCACGGGGGTAATGATCGCGATCGCGCTGGAGTTGTGCGGCATCTCCGCGCTGCCGGTGGCGGTGGGCATGTACCTGTCGCTGGCGGCCACGGTGCCCATCTTCATCGGCGGCATGGTGCGGCTCGTCGCGGACAAGATTCGCGGCAAGCCGAAGACGGAGGCCGAGTCGGAGACCAGTCCCGGCGTGCTGCTCGCCAGCGGGTACATCGCCGGCGGCACGCTGTGCGGGCTGGTGATCGCGTTCTTCGAGTTCCTGCCGGACTCGTTCAAACAGTTCATCAACCTCGGCCTGCACCTGTTCGGCGAGGCGAATGCGAAGACGGGCAAGAGGGAGTGGAAGCCCGACGAGGTGGGGTGGGCGAAGGCGGTCGCGGTGGCGATGTTCGCGCTGCTCGGCGCGTACCTGCTGTGGGTCGGCAAAAGTAGGACAGGCTTCCAGCCTGTCCGGTAGTGGGACAGGCTGGAAGCCTGTCCTACAGGAGCGGTTCGCCACACCGTATCTCGCGCCGCGCCCGCACACCGGCCGACGAGAACGGCCCGTTGCCAATGCCTGGGGTGTGCCCTATATCTGTATCGTTCGCGCCGCCGCCATCGCCCAGCGGAATATAGAGGTCGCCATCCGGTCCGAAAATGATTTGACCGCCGTTGTGATTCATCTGCGGCTTGTCAACCTTCAGCAGAACTTTTTGTGAACTGGGATCGGCCTGGTTCGGGTCGTCCTTTGAAACGTGGACTTCGGCAAGAATATTAGTCGCATTCCAACCGTTAGGCGCGCC
>JAYUBA010000855.1:0-1523 GCA_043741075.1 Frigoriglobus sp. | reverse complement strand
CGGGCTGGCGCTGTTCGGGGCCGCGCCCGCGCCGAAGATCATCAAGAAGCTCGAGGTCGGCGACCTGGTACTCGAAGGGGTGCCGACGATGGTGATGGATCACCCGACCGTCGCGGCCATCGCGGAGGCGATCGGGCCGGTCGAGGGGCTGATCGGGTTCCCGTTCTTCGCCCGGTACACGATGACCATCGACTACCAGAAGAAGGAGATGACGCTCGTCCCCAACGGGTACGTGCCCGGCGACGCGATGCAGGGGATGATGGACAAGCTGATGGCCGGGACGCGGGGCCAAAAGCCGGAGCCGGCGGTGGTCGCGCCCGCGGCGGTGTGGGGCTTCGCGGTCGGGAAGTCGAAGGACGACGAGGCCGCGGGGGTGGTGGTGACGGAGGTGCTGGAGCGTGGCGCGGCGGCGGCCGGCGGGCTGCGGATCGGCGACCGCCTGCTCACGCTCGACGGCCGCTGGACGGACACCGTGGGCGACACCTTTATGGCCGCGAGCGGCGCGAAGCCGGGCAAGCCGGCGACGCTCGTGGTGACGCGCGCCGGCAAGGAAGTGAAGCTCACCGTCACACCGGGCAAGGGGCTGTGAATTTGTCCGAGGCGAACTCTTCGCCCCAACGGGGCGTTGGATAATAGCCCAGGGCGCAAGCCCTGGGTCTGATGCGTCCGCCCCGCCGGGTCGGAACGTCGTGGATGATGCTCCGCCGGCCTGACGGTCTGACCCCGGTAGCATCGCTCACCGCTTGAGTGAGTACAGCACCACCGCGGCGGCCACCCGCAGCGCGCTCTCCTTGTCGTGGCCGAGGCAGTCGGCGGACTTGTGCCCCTCGATCGCGCACCCGATGTCGTACTTGCTGTACACCACCACCCACCGGCCGTCCACCTTGATGCCCTCGAGGAGCACGCGGTAGGTCCGCATCTCCTGCTCCGGGCCGCTCCCGTCCGGCTTCTCGCGCCGGCACTTCACGTTCTTCAGGTCGATGCCGGCCTCGCGCGCGATCTTGTACAGCGGCTCCTCCTTGCCGTCCACCGTCTCCGGGATGACCACCAACTTCTGGCCCCACATCTTCTCCGTCGCGTCGCGGAACGACTGGTCGAACGCCTTCCACTGCTTGAACTCGTTGCACGCGGCATCCACGAGCAGCAGCCCGCCGGTCTGGAGGTTGGCCTTGATGTTGTCCGACGCGTCCGCGTCGAAGCTCACCGGCTTGCGGCCGTGCAGGTACATGAACTTGTACTTGGTCAGCTTGTCGTCGCCCGGCGACAGCACCTCGCTCGTGAGCGCCACGTCGAGCTTCGCGTTCTGGCCGAGGTACGCCATCAGGTTCCGCAGCGCGTCGGCGGCCGGCGGCAGTTGCGCGCTCTCGTCGCTCACGTACTTGAGTTGCAGCGCGCGGAACTTGCTCCGAGCGATCGCGGTGTCGGCCACGTTGACGAGGGCCGTCTTCGAGAGCTTCGGCTTGGGCAGTTCCATACCGGTCGCGTACGCGATCACGTTGCGGGCGAGGCAGAACGCCTTCTCC
>JAYUBA010000854.1:0-5263 GCA_043741075.1 Frigoriglobus sp. | reverse complement strand
TGCCCTTTGTGCTTTTTTGTGGCCAATCCTCTTCTCCGCTGAGGAGCAGACATGCGATACCTACTTTCCCTGATCGCGTTCTTCGTTGCACAGGGGGCTTACGCCCCCCGCTCGGAAGCGGCCGAACCCGCGAAGCTCAAGGTGCTGTTCCTCGGCGACAACGCCGGGCACCAGCCCGCCGAGCGGTTCAAGCAACTCGCGCCGGTGTTCGCCGCCCGCGGCATCGACTTGACGTATACGGACAAGCTGGATGACCTCAACGCGAAGACGCTCGGCGCGTACGACGCACTCATGATCTACGCGAATCACACCAAGATCAGCGCGGAGCAAGAGAAGGCGCTTCTTGAGTATGTGGAGAGCGGGAAGGGCTTCGTGCCGGTTCACTGCGCGAGCTACTGCTTCCTCAATTCGCCGAAGTACATCGAGATGGTCGGGGCGCAGTTCCGCAGTCACGGCACCGGCACGTTCCGCACGGAAGTCGTGACGCCCGATCACCCCATCATGAAGGGCTTCACGAGCTTCACCAGTTGGGATGAAACCTACGTCCACACGAAGCACAACGAGAAGGGCCGCACGGTGCTCGAAGTTCGCGCGGAGGGCGAGCTGAAGGAACCGTGGACGTGGGTTCGGACGCAGGGCAAGGGCCGCGTGTTCTACACCGCGTGGGGGCACGACGCGCGGACGTGGGAACACCCCGGCTTCCACAATCTCCTTGAGCGCGGCGTGCGGTGGTCGGTGGGCCAAGACCCGGCGCTCGCGGGGGTGTACTTCGACAAGCCGGAGATGACCAAGCCGCGAAAGGACGTGAAGCCGTTCGAGTACGTCGATGCGAAGGTGCCGTTCTACCCGGCCCGCGGCGAGAAGGCCGGCCCACTCGGCAAGATGCAGAAGCCGCTGCCGGTGGAAGAGAGCATCAAGCACATCGTCACGCCGGTGGATTTCGAGGTGAAGGTGTTCGTGACGGAGAAGGAGTTAGGCGGGAAGCCGATCGCGATGGCGTGGGACGAGCGCGGCCGGCTGTACGTGTCGGTGACCGTCGATTACCCCAACGACCGCCAACCCGCGGGTGAGGGCCGCGACAAGATTTTGCTGTGCGAGGACACCGACGGCGACGGCGTGTGCGACAAGGTGACGGTGTTCGCGGACAAGCTGAGCATCGCGACGAGCGTGCTGCCTTACGCGGGCGGCTTGATCGTGCATCAGGCCCCGGTCACGCTGTTCCTCAAGGACACGACGGGCAACGGCAAGGCCGACGTGCGGCAGGAACTCATTCGCGGGTGGAGCACCGGCGACACGCACGCCGGGCCGAGCAACCTGCACTACGGCTTCGACAACTGGATTTACGGCGCGGTCGGCTACGCGGGCTTCAGCGGCGAGGTCGGCGGCGAGAAGGTCGCGTTCAAGCAGGGCTTCTACCGCTTTAAGGTGGGGGTTAAGCCCGCGCGTCGGGAGGGCGAAGGTCGGGAGGGCGAAGGTCGGGAGGGCGAGGCTCCTGCCGAGCCTTTCTTCGGCTCGCCAGGAGGCTCGCCCTCCCAGCCGAAGAAAGGCTCGCCAGGAGGCTCGCCCTCCCAGGAACTCGTCGTCACGAAACTCGAATTCCTCCGCAGCACCTCAAACAACACCTGGGGCTTGTGCTTCGACGAGAGCGGCGAGCTGTTCGGCAGCACCGCGAACGGCTGCCCGCTCGTCCACATGCCCATCCCGAACCGCTACTACGAGAAGGTGAAGGGGCTGTCGCCGACCGTGTTGCAGAACATCGCGGCGGACAACCACATCGAGCCGATCACGGACAAGGTGCGGCAGGTGGACTGGCACGGCGGGTTCACGGCCGCGTCGAACGTGTCGGTGTACACGGCCCGCACCTACCCGCGCGAATACTGGAACCGCACCGCGTTCATTTCAGAGCCTACAGGCCACCTCACCGCGACGATGACGCTTCAGCCGTCGGGCACGAGCTTCAAGGCGAAGTACGGCTGGAACCTCGTCGCGAGTGATGACGAATGGTGCGCGCCGATTGATGCACAGGTTGGCCCGGACGGGCACATGTGGGTGATCGACTGGTACGCGTTCATCGTGCAGCACAACCCGACGCCGGCGGGCTTCAAGAACGGCAAGGGCAACGCCTACGAAACGGAACTGCGCGACAAGACGCACGGCCGCATCTACCGCGTCGTGTACACGAAGGCGAAGCCGGAGAAGCCGTTCACGCTGAAGGACGCGACGCCGGAAAGGCTGGTGGAAACGCTGAAGCACCCGAACATGACGTGGCGGCTTCACGCGCAGCGGCTGCTGGTGGAACGCGGGAACGCGGATGTGGTACCCGCGCTCACGAAGCTGATCGAGGACAAGTCCGTAGACGAAACCGGCCTGAACGCCGGCGCGGTCCACGCCGTGTGGACGCTCGCGGGGCTGAAGAAAGAGTCTCCGGAATTTGTATGGAGCCACCCGTGCGTGTTCGTCCAATGCGCGGCCCTGTTAGCGGCTGCCAAAGATTCGCCTGATGGAGAGTTGGATAGTCGGATCGCCAACGCGATTAGTGCTGCCAACCCAAGTATTCGATTCGCTGGTCTGCGTGCCTCTGGCGAGTTACCCATCCACAAAGAACTCGAAGTACTCGGCCAACTCGAACTTGCAAAAGCTCTGAGCAAGCGGCTCAACGAGCTTGATACCGATTCACACCTTCGGGCTGCCTTGCTATCTGCCTCAAGCTGCACTTCAGGAACTGTGCTGCGTGAATCGGTTAGCACCCAGACCGCGACACCCGAAGGACTCAGTGCAATTGAGTCGCTCGCCCGCCATTATGCGATGGGTGGAGGCGACACAATCGAGGTCTTCAACATTCTCCTCAAGTGTGAGAAAGGTTCACCTGCCACCGCGGGTGCGATCATCAACGGATTCGCAGCGGGTTGGCCGGCGAATAAGCCGCTGGAATTCGCGAAAGACGGCGATGATCTCATCGGGCGAATCCTCCCGAAACTGCCACCCGCGTCGCGCGGGCGGTTGCTCAAGCTCGCTTCGACGTGGGGCGTGAAGGGCATCGACGAGCAACTCGCGGCCATCACCAAGACCGCGTTCGCCACACTCGCCGACGCGAAGGCCAAAGACGCCGACCGCGTCGCCGCGGCGCAGCAGGTGGTCGAGTTCCAGCCGGACAACGACGACGCGGCCACGAAACTCCTCGCGGCGGTCACGCCGGAGGCGTCGTCCACGCTCACGGCCGGAATCTTCGAGGCGCTGTCGCAATCTAAAGCGAAGAGCGTCGGCTCGGCGGTCGTCGCGAAGCTCCGCGACCTCCCGCCCGAAGTGCGGCCCGCGGCGCTGCGGCTCGTACTCGCGAAGGCCGATTCCGCAAAGGCGTTCCTCGACGCGGTGGAGCGCGGGACGCTCCGCTTCGACATGCTCGCCCTCGACCAGCGCACCGCGCTCGCGTCGCACCCGGACAAGGGCGTATCCGAACGTGCGAAGAAGCTGCTCGCCCTCGGCGGCGGGCTGCCCAACCCCGACCGGCAGAAGGTCATCGAGGAACTGAAATCTGCGCTCGCGATGACCGGCGACGTTGCCAACGGCAAGAAGATGTTCGTGGCGCACTGTGCGAAGTGTCACAAGCACGGCACCGAAGGCGTCACCATCGGCCCGGACCTCACCGGGTTCGGCGTTCACCCGAAGGAAGAGCTGGTGATCGCGATTCTCGACCCGTCGCGAAGCGTGGAGGGGAACTTCAAGCTGTACCGCGTCACGACGACCGACGACCGCACGCTGCTCGGCATCCTCGGCGCGCAAACGGCTACGTCGGTGGAGATCATCGACGCGGAGGCCAAGCGGCACGCGCTCGCGAAGACCGACATCGTCACGCTGAAGGAGACGGACAAGTCGCTCATGCCGGAGGGCTTCGAGAAGATCATGAAGCCGGCGGAACTAGCCGACCTGCTGGAGTTCCTGGCGCAGAAGGGCAAGTTCGTGCCGCTCCCGCTGGACAAGGTCGCGACCGTCGTGAGCACGAAGGACATGTTCTTCGACGCGGGCGGCACCGCGGAGCGGCTGGTGTTCCCCGACTGGAAGCCGAAGGTGTTCGACGGCATCCCGTTCGTGCTGGTCGATCCGCAGAAGGACACCGTGAAGAACGTGGTGATGCTCAACGGCCCGAACGGCAAGCTCCCGCCGCTCATGCCGAAGAGTGTCGCCCTCCCGTTCAACGGCAAGGCGAAGACGATCCACATGCTGAGCGGCGTGGGCGGGTGGATGGCCCAGCAGCCGAACCCGAACGGCACCGTGAGCATGATCGTCCGCCTGACCTACGACGACGGCAAGACGGAGGACCACCCGCTGCGGGACGGCGTCCACTTCGCGGACTACATCGGCAAGTTCGACGTGCCCGAATCGAAGTTCGCGTACGCGCTCCGCGGCCAACAGATTCGATACCTGGCGGTGTCGCCGAAGCGCCCGGACGCGGTGGTGAAGACGATCGAGTTGGTGAAGGGGCCGGACCGCACCGCTCCGGTGGTGATGGCGGTCACCGTCGAGACGCCGTGAGTGATAAGATGAGGGCATCAACCGCGGGGGTTCGCGATGCTCAAGACGATTGAAGTGGTGTTCGACGGCAAGACGTTCGTGCCGACCGGGCCGGTCGATCTGCCGGCCGGCACGAAGGGGCGTATCGCGCTGCCCGAAGTCGCCGCGCCGCGGGGCATGTCGGTCGGCCCCCCGCCGCCGCCGATGACAGTCGAGGAAGAGGCCGATTGGGAGCGGTTGTGTCAAATTTGGGCGACAACGCCGCTCCCGTGGGCGACGGTCGATGAGGCGGTCGCCGCCATGCGCCGCCCGTCGTGGCCGCTGCCGGCGGAGGACGCGCCGTGATTCTGTTGGACGCGAACGTTCTCTTGATCGATTTCAAATACCACAACGATCCGAGTTTCGCCCGCAACCGGCAGGCGCTGACGGCTCTCGTTGCGGCCGGAGGTATCCTCGCGGTGCCGACGCAGGTCATCATCGAAATCGTCGGGGTGATGTGCCACGGCACGCCGGCCCCGGACGTGTTGAAGATTTGGCCGACGATCCAGAAGAAGTACAACCTCCAGGTCGTCCCCGACCCGGCGGTTGTGTCTGACCACTGCGGCTGCACGCCGGATGAAATTCTCGCCCAGACGGTGTGCAAGCGGCACTCCGGGGACGCGGTGATCGCGGCCCAGATCGCCAAGTACGCGTCGGGTGCCGCCGCGTTCGTGACGTGGAACCTGAAGAACTTTCGTGGCAACCTCGTCATTCC
>JAYUBA010000853.1:0-1526 GCA_043741075.1 Frigoriglobus sp. | reverse complement strand
CGGCTCGGCAGGAGCCTCGCCCTCCCGAACTGGAATACTCGATGTCGTTCACCCACTTCGTCGCGACGTTCTGGCAGGACATCGCCGGCTGGCTGGTGCTGGCCGAGGTGGTGCTGACCGCCGGCACGCTGCTCGCGGTGATGCACATCAAGCGGGAACCGATGTCGGCCATCGCGTGGTCGCTCACGGTTCTGCTGGTGCCGTTCGTCGGGGCGTTCCTGTTCCTGGTCTTCGGCTACCAGACCATTCACCGGCGGCTGACGCGGAAGAAGGAGCGGAGCCGCGCGTACAAGGCGTTCACGGCCCGCGCCGGCGGGACTTCGGCGGGCGTGCCGCGGCGCTGGGACGTGCTCGCGCGGCTGGGGCACCACGGCGACGGGTTCCCCGTCACCGGCGGGAACGCGGTCGCGCTGTATCACGAGGGCGCGCCCGCGTTCGACGCGATGCTCGCGGCGATCGAGTCGGCGGGGCACCACGTCCACGCCCAGTTCTTCATCTGCCGCGCGGACGACATCGGCCGCCGGTTCATCGACGCGCTGCGCGGGTGCGCCGCGCGGAAGGTGGAGGTGCGGTTCCTCGTGGACTCGGTGGGTTCGTACAACCTGTCGTCGCGATTGCTGCGGCAACTCAGGCGCGAGGGCGGGCAGGTCGCGTCGTTCCTCCCGCTGTTGAACCCGCTCCGGGTGAACCTGCGGAACCACCGCAAGGTGCTGGTCGTGGACGGCCGAGTCGGCTTCGCCGGCGGGCTGAACGCCGGCGACGAGTACCTCGGCAAGTGCCCGCAGTTCGGGTACTGGCGGGACACGCACTTCCGCATCGAAGGCCCGGCCGTCGAGGGCCTTCAGCACACGTTCCTGGAGGACTGGTTCTTCACCACGAGCGAGGCGGTGAAGGGCGGCGTGTACTTCCCGTCACACGCGCGCTACCCCGCGCCGGGGGCGGCGCTCGCGCAGGTGGTCGCGAGCGGCCCGGACGCGGAGTTCAAGGCGATCCGCGAGACGTACGTCGCGGCCATCCTGCGGGCGCGCGAGCGGGTGTGGATCGCCAGCCCGTACTTCGTCCCCGACGCCGGCTTCCGCGACGCGCTGTTGCTCGCCGCCCGCTCCGGCGTGGACGTGCGCCTGTTGGGCCTGTTCCGGCCGGACAAGTGGCTGCCGTTCCTCGCGGCCCGCTACTACTGGACGGACATGCTCGCGGCTGGGGTGAAGGTGTACCAGTACGCCCGCGGCATGATGCACAGCAAGTTCGTGCTGGTGGACGGCGAGTGGGCCTCGGTCGGGTCCGCGAACACCGACAACCGCAGCCTGCACCTGAACTTCGAGTTGAACTGCCAGTTCTTCGACGCGAACGTGACGCGGGAGTTGGAAGACGCCTATCTGAAGGATTTGGAGTGGTCGGTGCGGCTCGACCCGGAGGTATACGCGACCCGCCCGCTCGTCGGGCGCCTGGCGGAGAACGCGTGCCGGCTGTTCTCGCCCGTCTTGTAGGATGTGCGTTGGCACAAAAAGAGCCGCAGATAACGCGGA
>JAYUBA010000852.1:0-1528 GCA_043741075.1 Frigoriglobus sp. | reverse complement strand
GTGGGCACGGGCGTCACCGGCCGGGGCGGTGCCCTTCGGCGGCCCGTTGTGCCCGCAGCGGCACGTCTTGCCGGCGACAGGGTTCTCCGGTGAGGGCGCGTCGGCAAGCGCCTGAGCCGGGACGCTCGCCGCGCAGGTGCAGACGCGGAAGGGCAGCGGCCCCACCAGCGTCAGCAGCACGACGAGTAACCGGATCAGCATCTTGTCCCTTTCGGTCGGTTCCCCAGCCCACACAGTACACACGGGTCGTCGGCGCGTCAACCGAGCCGGTTCCGTCACCACCCGTTCATTCTATCGGGTCGTCACGGTTACGGCATTTTCACACCGGGCGGCGGTACGGGCGGCACCATCACCGGCTCCGCGCCCGGCCCGACGCGCGGGTGCGGCCACGCATCTTCGAGCAACAGACCGGACAGTTCGGCGGCGGCCCGCCACGCCTCGCCGACGGACCGATTGTACTCCAGCCGCGCCTCCGCGATGGCGCGCTGGGCCTGGATCACTTTCAGGTACTCGAACTGACCACCCTTGAACGCATCCAGTGAGAGTTTGTACGCCTCTTCGGCGCGTGGGATCAACTTCAAACGATACGCCTCGGCCCGCTCGCGGGCGGCGGCGTAGCTCTGGTACGCGGTGGCGACGCGGGCCGCGAGTTCGTTCTCGGTCTGGCCGACCGCCTGGATCGCCATGCCCAATTCGGCCTTCGCGGTGCGGATGTTCCCTTGATTCCGGTTCCAGACCGGCACGGTCATGGAGAGGCCGGCCGCCGCGTCGTAGGACCGGTTCTCGAACTGCCGGATGAAGCCGCCGTACACGGCCACGTTCGGGATCGGTTCGGCCTCGGCGCGTTTCACCGCCGCCTGCGCCCGCTCGACCCCGACCCGTGCCGAGCGCACCTGCGGGTGGAAGGCCAGCACCGCCTCGCGCACCGCGTCCGGGTCGTACTCCGGCAACCCGACGAACGTGCCCGCGACGCCGCTGGGGATCGCCGCGTGGTTGCCGGCGACGGCCGCGAGCCGCCGGTACGCGCCGGGCAGTTCCCGCTTCACCGATTGAAGTTCGGCCCGGAACCGTTCCTGCTCGACCTCAAGTTGGAGGTAGTCGAGCCGGGCCAGTTGCTTGGCCTCCAAGAGGGTCTTGCCGTTGGCGACCGCCTCGTCCGCCAGCCGCACCAGTTGGTCGAGAATGTCGGCCCGCTGCTGGAGAGTGTACGCCTCGTAGAACGTGGCCCGGACCGACCCGACGACCGCGTACCGCTCGGAGAGGAGTTCGAGGGTCGCCTGATCGACCTCCCGCGCCGCGACCGCCTGCGCCAGCGTGAGCTTCTTGCCCGTGACGATGGTCTGCGTGACCTTCGGGGCGGTGACGATGCCGGTGCCGTTGACGCTCGTGCGGTCGCCGATCTCGTCCCACAGCACCGCGACATCGGGATTCGGGTACAGCCCGGCTTGGAGGTGCTTCCCGCGCGCCGCTTCGATGGCGAGGTTGGCCCGCGCGAGCCGGGGGTTCCGCTCGACCGCCAGCCGCACGA
>JAYUBA010000851.1:0-16167 GCA_043741075.1 Frigoriglobus sp. | reverse complement strand
AGGAGATCCCGACAACCGGGACACGCGGGCTCGTCCATGCCGCCATCGTAGTGACTGAGGCGTCATGCAGACCGGACGAGGGGCTAATCAAGTACCCTCGGCATGGGTTTTACCTTCGATGATACCGATGAAGGCGGGATCACGACCCCGCTGAGTTTAATGCACGAGTTGATTGCCAAAGACAAACGAAACGCCGAACGTATTTTCCCCTACATCGGCGGCGAAGAGGTGAATGATAGTCCAACACACGCACACCACCGATACATCATCAACTTCGGGGATATGACGGAGGAGCAGGCTAGGGAATGGGGAGCATTGCTGCGCATAGTCGAAGAGAAGGTCAAGCCTGAACGATTGCACAATAATCGTGAAAGTTACCGCAGGTACTGGTGGCAATATGCTGAAAAACGTGTCGAACTATACGTTGCCGTAAGGCCTCTGGATAGTGTACTCGTCTGCTCCCTTCATCAGCACTCTTGGAGCGTCACACGCATCGCGGCGAATGTCGTGTTTTCCCACGCCCTCGGCATATTCATTCTCCCTACTTTCTCTGGATTTTGCCTTCTCCAGTCACAGGTTCACGAAGTCTGGGCCAGGTTCTTTGCTTCTTCCCTGGAAGAGCGGCTACGATATACGATGTCTGATTGCTTTGAGACGTTTCCATTCGCGAAGAGTTTCGAGACCAACTCTCACCTCGAAGCGGCGGGCAAGGCCTACTACGAGTTCCGCGCCGATCTCATGGTGCGGAACAACGAAGGGCTAACGAAGACCTACAACCGCTTCCACGACCCGGCCGAAACGTCCGCCGACATTCTCAAACTGCGCGAACTGCACGCCGCGATGGACCGAGCCGTCCTCGACGCCTATGGTGGCGACCTCGGCAAGCTCAGTGTCCCGCCGTGCGAGTTCCTGCTCGACTACGAGGACGACCCGGACGAGGACGAACCCGCCGGTGGCCGCCAGCGCAAGAAGCCGTGGCGGTTCCGCTGGCCGGACGCCTTCCGCGACGAGGTGCTGGCCCTCTTGCTCGACCTGAACAAGACGCGGGCCGAGGAGGAGAAGCTCACCGCCTTGCCCACCGGGAAGCCGAAGAAGGCGACGCCCAAGCGGGCCAAGACCACGAAGGCCAGTGACGAAGACACCCTGTTCTGACCGCGCTGGCCGAGGTCGAACCGACCGAGGCCCGCGACGCCCGGAGCCACGATGACTAGCGTCGAAGTGCGAAAGAAGCTCGTCCACGCGCTCGGCATGGACATGATCGGCCCCGACTGCGACGACACCGACCTGCACGGGGAGGTGCTGCCGCAGGCCCCGTCGCGCTGGTACTTGACCGGCTTCCTCGTGCCCATCGACGCCGACGAGGAGGGGAAGTCCGACGAGGCCGGCAGCGAGGGCGTGGACGCACTCGGCAAGGGCACCGGCGCGGACGACGAGGCCACGCCCGAACCGGCCGCCGCACAGAGGACGTTCTTCCCGTCGTCGATGGGCATGAGCCTGCTCGTCCCGAAGGACGCGAAGGAACTCAAGGTTACAGTCCGCTGGGGCGACTACCTGCCCGACGGGATTACCGAGGTGAAGGAACTCGTGGCCCGCGTGAGCGACGCGAGTACCGCCTTCGGCGGTGACGCGGCCGGCAAGGACGGCGGCCAGGAGGTCACCTCCCTGCTCAAGCGGTGGCGGCGCAAGCAGCGGGCGGAGACGCTCACGCTGAAGGTGCCCGCCGGCACGAAGGTCGAGCCGGCCAAGCCGGTCCCCGGTAGCGACGGCCTCGAAGTGGTGCTGTCGTCGCGCACGGTCAAGGACATCCCCGCGTTCGATGGCCTGGTGCCGAAGGGCACGCGGTCGGTGTCGGTGTTTCTGGTGAACCGCCGCAAGCCGGTCGGCGATTCCAGCATTCGCGACGCCGGGTTCGCGTTCCAGGCCGCTCTCCAGGTCGGCAGCGAGGTGTCGTTCGTGCCCCGGCCGAATCTGCGGGGCCTGGAGTCGGGCGAGTGGGACGAGCGGGTCGCGGACCTCCAGTACCACGACGCCTGTGAGTACGCGGTCGGGCACGGCGTCGCGACGTGGGCCGAGATGGGCAGCGCGGGCGACTGCCGCACGGTCCACACGCGATGGATTCCGTCCGCTGAAGTCGAGAGGGTGGCCCCGGCCCCGATCCAGGGCGTCGAGCTACGCATGGAGGAACTGGCGGCCCTGCCCGACGCGGCCACTGCGTCGTCCAAGCTACTGGGCCTCGCCACGCATTACCGCAAGTGGATTGGGGAGCAGGCCGCGAACGTCCCGGCCAAGCCGAAGCCCCGGAAGGAGACCGCCCAGCAACTGCTCCACAACGCCGGCCACGCGGCCAAGCGCATCGAGGCCGGCGTGAAGTTGCTCGCCGACCCGACGGCGTTCGAGGCGTTCAAGACGGCGAACAAGGTGATGGCAATCGCCGGCCGGCGGCGGGCGCTCATCGCCACCGGGACCGATCCCGCGAAGGCCGCATCCCCGACGTGGCGGCCGTTCCAACTCGCCTTCGTGTTGATGAACCTCGACGGGATCGTGGACCCGAAGCACGCCGACCGCGAGGTGGTGGACCTGCTGTTCTTCCCAACCGGCGGCGGCAAGACCGAAGCCTACCTCGGCCTCGCGGCGTTCACGCTCGTGTACCGCCGGCTCACCCACCCCGGCATGGCCGGGGCGGGGTTGAGCGTACTGATGCGGTATACCCTGCGGCTGCTCACCCTCGACCAACTCGGCCGCGCCGCGACCCTCATCTGCGCCCTCGAACGCGAGCGGCAGCAGAACGTAGACCGGCTCGGCGACTGGCCGTTCGAGATCGGGCTGTGGGTCGGACGGGCGGCGACGCCGAACGAGATGGGGCACAAGGGGCACAAGAACCCGCAGTACACCGCCCGGAAGCGAACGGACGATTTCAAGTCCGGCCGCTCGAAGGCGTCACCGATCCCCCTCGAAGACTGCCCGTGGTGCGGGACCAAGTTCACCCCCAACTCCTTCAACCTGGTGCCCAACCACGACGACCCGTTGGACCTTCGTATCACCTGCGCGAACCGCGACTGCGACTTTAAACGAAACGCTTCGCTCCCCATTGTGGCAGTCGATGAGCCGATCTATCGCCGGCTACCATGCTTCCTGATCGCGACGGTGGACAAGTTCGCCGCGATGCCGTGGACCGGGCCGGTGGGCGGGTTCTTCGGCCGCGTCGCCCGGTACGACACCAACGGGTTCTACGGCCCGTGCCACCCGAACGCCGGCAACCCACTGCCCGGCGGCTCGCTCCCGCCGCCGGACCTCATCATTCAGGACGAACTGCACCTCATTTCGGGGCCGATGGGCACGATGGTGGGCCTCTACGAGACGGCCCTCGACGAACTGTGTTGCCGCGACAGCGGCGGGCACAAGGTGCGGCCGAAGGTGATCGCCTCGACGGCGACCGTCCGCCGCGCCGAGAAGCAGATCAAGGCGATCTTCAACCGCCAGGGCGTGGACATCTTCCCCCCGCCCGGCCCCGACCGCCGCGACTCGTTCTTCTCGCGGACCCACGCCACGACCGAGAGCCACGCCCGCCTGTACCTGGGCATCGCGGCTCAAGGTCGTAGCCCGAAGGTCGTGCTGTTGCGGTCGTACCTCGCGCTCTTGGGGGCGGCGCAGAAGTATTACCTCGCGGCCGGCGGCAAGCAGAACAAGGACAACCCGGCCGATCCGTACATGACCCTGCTCGGCTACTTCAACAGCCTGCGCGAACTGGGCGGCAGCCGGCGGATCGTCGAAGACGAGGTGGGCAGCCGGCTCGCAGGGTACGGGGCGCGGCGGCGGGACGGCGAGCAAGAGGGCCTGTTCGCCAACCGGCAGGTGAGTTACGAGCCGGTCGAACTGACCTCGCGGGTCAGCACATCCGAGGTCGCGATTGCCAAACAACGCCTCGCCGTATCGTTCGGCGAGAAAGACCCGGAGGCAAAGCCCGTCGATGTCGCAATTGCAACCAACATGATCTCGGTCGGCCTCGACATCACACGACTGGGCCTCATGGTCGTCCTGGGCCAGCCCAAGACGTGTGCCGAGTACATCCAGGCGACCAGCCGCGTCGGGCGCGACCACGCGAAGCCCGGCCTCGTGGTCACGATCCTGAACGTCCACCGCGCCCGCGACCGCTCGCACTACGAGCGGTTCGCGGCGTACCACGAGTCCTTCTACCGCAACGTCGAGGCCACGAGCGTCACCCCGTTCTCGCCCCGCGCCCTCGACCGGGGGCTGGCCGGCACGCTGGTGGCGCTGGCCCGCCAGGGGCAGCCGGCCCTGACCGCCCCGAAGGGGGCGACCGAAATCTTGAAGGAGCGGGCCAAGTTGGACTGGGTGGCCCAGGCCCTCGCCAACCGCGCGGCGGCCCAGGCGGAGAACAACGAGGCGGCGGAGACGATCCGGCAGCGGGTACTCGACCGCGCGAAAGACCTGCTCGACGAGTGGGAGAAGATCGCGAAGGAGTATTCGGGGGTCGGCACCAGCCTCCAGTACCAGCAGGAGGAGGGCGCGGCCCGGCCGCTCCTGTACACGTTCCTCGACCCCGAACTCAAGAAGCTCCACGGGCGGCACCGCAAGTTCCGCGCCAACCGCTCGATGCGGGACGTGGAGCCGAGCGTCAACCTGTGGGTTCGCACCCTCGATAACGTCGAGGTGGAGGACGACGAATGACGACCCGACCCAACGCCCGCCCGCACGGCCAGGTGCGGCAGAGCCAGGCGGTGACCACCTTCGGCCCCGGCTCGCTCGTGGACCTGCCGGACCACTCCGTCATCATCGGCGGGCTGGAGACCTGGGCCGGCGTCGCGGACGAAATCCGTGAGCCGCGCCTCGTCGAGAAGCTCAGGGAGTTCCTCCTGCGGCAGGGCCTCCCGGTGCCGCGACTGAGGCTGTTCGCGCCGCCACCGGACAACGACGACCCGACCGCGCCCCGCACCGGCATTACCGCGTTCCAATTTCCCGAATGGTTCGTCACCCAGGACGTGGGGGCGGGGTCGAAGGGCGGCCTGACGCGCTCGCGTATGCTGGTCCACCGGCGGGCGCTGACGAAGGGGCGGTTCATCGACGACCGGCGCGTGAAGCACTCGGTGGTGCCGATCCGGTTCGTCCGGGCGTGCCGCAAGGGGCACATCGGCGACATCAGTTGGTTCTGGTTCGTCCACCGGGGCGAGACCGACTGCCGCCGGCAACTGTGGGTGGACGAGCGCGGCACGAGCGGCGACCTGGCCGAGATCGTGATCCGCTGCGAGTGCAGCAAGGAGCGGCGGCTGAACGAGGCCCAGTACAAGCCGGGCACCAAGCCGCTCGGCGTCTGCGACGGGTGCCGCCCGTGGCTGGGGCCGTACACGAAAGAAACCTGTGACGAGCCGAGCCGCCTGCTGGTGCGGTCCGCGAGCAACTCGTACTTCCCGCAGGTGATGAGCGTCATCTCCTTGCCGGACCGCAACGAGTCGCTGGAGAAGGCGGTCAACCAGGTGTGGACCGACTACCTCCAGGGGGCGGAGTCCATCGACGACCTGCGGTTCATGCGCAGGAAGATGGCGGCCGTGAAGGCCGCGCTAGAGGGGTTCGCGGACGAGGAGGTGTACGCGCACATCGAGTCCATGAAGGGCGAGACCCTCGAAGGCCCGGCGCAGTCGGTCAAGCAGGCCGAGTTCGAGGTGCTGGGGGCGGCGAAGGGCGAGGCGGGGGCCGATCACCCCGACGGCGACTTCTACGCCCGCGCGCTGCCCCGCGCGGTGTGGGACGCGCCCTGGATGTCGAGCGTCGAGCGGGTCGTCCTGGTCCACCGGCTGCGGGAAGTCGTCGCGCAGGTCGGGTTCACCCGGTTCGAGGCCAGCACGCCCAACGTCGAGGGCGAACTCGAAGTCGGGGTCCAGGCGGCACCGCTCGCGCGGGAGACGACGTGGCTGCCGGCGGTGGAGAACCGGGGCGAAGGAGTGTTCATTCAGTTCAAAAAGTCCGCCATCGACCAGTGGGCCAAGAAGCCGGAGGTGAAGGCACGGGCGGCCCGGCTGAACGCCGGGTTCGAGGCGTGGCACGAGGCCCACTCGCACAGCAAGCGGGAGTTCCCCTCCGTTCAATACTACCTCCTGCACACCATATCCCACATGCTGCTCACGGCCGTGTCACTGGAGTGCGGCTACCCGGCGAGTTCGATCCGCGAGCGGGTGTACGCCCTCGAAGCCGGCTACGGCATCCTGCTCTACACCGGCTCGCCCGACGCCGAGGGCACGCTCGGCGGGCTGGTCGAGACCGGCCGCCAAATCCACCGCCACATCCAGGCGGCGATGGAACTCGCCCGCCTGTGTTCCAACGACCCGGTGTGCGCGCAGCACGACCCGCCGAATCTGCACGAGTGCCGGTTCCTGCACGGCGCTTCCTGCCACGGCTGCCTGCTCGTCGCGGAAACCTCGTGCGAACAGCACAACGACTTCTTGGACCGCGCCCTGGCCGTCCCGACCGTCGAAGACCTGGGCGCGGAGTTCTTCACGGAGTGACCGGTGGACCCGCTCCAGCGGCTGACCGACGCCGACCTCCGCTCGCTCGCGGCCGCGCTGCGGGCCGGGCGACTGGCCCCGCCGTTCGCGGCGGTCGGCGTCGGCCGGGTCGTCGCCGGTCCGCTGGCAGCGGAACTGGCCGGGCGGATGCAGGGATTGGCGAACGAGGGGATGCGGCCCGACCACATCGCGGTCGTGGCGGAGGCGGTGCAGGCCGCCCGCGCCGGCCGACCGGCGACCGACGACGCGGTCGAGCTTGTGTGGACCGGGCCGGAGACGGCGGGCGTCGCGAACCGGGACACGGCGGTCGTGGTGCGGGAACTGTTCGCCCAGGCGGCGCACTCCGTGGTGGTCGCGGGGTTCGCGGTGTTCCAGGGCCGCGAGGTGTTCCGGGGCCTGGCCGAGCGGCTGGCGGCCTGTGCCGGATTGCACGCCCGACTGTACCTCGACGTTCACCGGGGCCACCTGGACACGTCGCTCGACTCGGAGCTTCTCCGGCGGTTCGCGCGGCGGTTCGTCGAGCGGGACTGGCCGACGGGGTTCCCGTTGCCGGAGGTGTACTACGACCCGCGCTCGCTCGCGACCGAGGCGACGAAGCGGTCGAGCCTGCACGCCAAGTGCGTGGTGGTGGACCGGCGGGTGGCGTTCGTGACCTCGGCGAACTTCACCGAGGCCGCGCAGGAGCGGAACATCGAGGCCGGCGTGGTCGTGCGGTCGCCCCGGTTCGCGGGGCGGCTGGCCGACCACTTCGGCGCACTGGCCGACGCGGGACTGTTGAAGCGGTTGGCCCTACCTGACGTGCCGACGGGCGCGAGTGGTTGAAGGTGCGGGCGGCAGGCGAGGGGACGCAGATGGCGGGGCGGCTCGATGCCACACCGACGGAACTGATTGCAGGGCGTCCGAACGACCGCCCTTTCGGATGTGATGTAGCATCCTCCCCGGCTGTTGCGGCCGAAAGTTCAGGCATTCCGAGTGGGACGACCTATGGAATACATCCCGATTCGGGTCAGCGACATCATCCGTCAGGTCAACAGGGACATCTACCTGCCGGCCATCCAACGGGAGTTCGTCTGGGGGGCGGATCGGATCGAGCGTCTGTTCGACTCGATCATGGCCGACTTCCCCATCGGCTCGTTCCTTTACTGGAAACTGGAACAGAAGAACAAGGACGAATGGCCCGTCTACGAGTTCGTCCGGGACTTCGACGCCGGGTCACCACACAACGCCCCGGCGAACATGGCCGGGATCAACAAGGACATCATCCTCGTCCTCGACGGCCAACAGCGGATCACGTCCCTCTACGTCGGGCTGAAGGGGTCGTACCGCTACTTCTACTACCGCTGGCGGAAGACTCGACTCTACCTGAACCTGCTGAAGCCCCCGACCCCGAACGAGGACAACCCCGAAGAACTGACATACGGCTTCGCCTTCCGGGAGAGTGACGCCGCCGAGAAGCCCCCCGTCACGCCCTTAACGGCGAAGGATGTCATTGCCGCAATCGAGAAGTTGTCCGACGCTGACCGCGCGATGATTGCGTCCAAACTGTCCGTTCCGATGACCGAAGCCCCGCAACTTTGGTATCCTGTCGGCCGCATCCTCGACTTCGAGGACGCCGAAGATGCGAAGGCGGACATGGAGTCGAAGTTGGCCGGACTGACAGACGACCAGCGCGCGAACGCCAACAAACTGATCGGCCGGTTGCACAACCGCATCCACACGACGCTTGTGGGCAACTACTACGAGGAGAAGTCGCAGGACTACGACAAGGTTTTGCAGGTCTTCGTGCGAGCGAACTCGGCGGGCCAGCCGCTTGAATACTCGGACCTTCTACTCGCCACGGCGACGGCCAAGTGGGAAACGGTGGACGCCCGGAGTGAAATTCACGGCTTCACGGATGCCCTCAACACCACGGGGACGGGGTACAACTTCGGAAAGGACTTCGTGCTGAAGGCGTCCCTCTACCTCACCGAGAACCTGCCGATCCAGTACAGGGTCAAGAACTTCAACAAGACGAATCTTCGCAAGATCGAGGGCAATTGGGACAAGATCAAGGACGCGCTGGCGACGACAGTGCGGCTCATCTCCCGGTTCGGGTTCAACGTCAAGAACGTCGTGGCACCACTGGCGCTGTTACCCGTCGCTCTCTTCCTCTTGAAGCGAGGCGATAAGTCGTTCGACACGTCCACGGCGGCGGAAGACGCCGAAGACCAGATCGCCATCCGCCGGTGGTTCGTCTTCTCGACGCTGAAGAATGCTTTCGGCGGCTCCTCCGACACGACGCTGGCACGGCTGCGGGATTTGCTCGTGCAGTGCGCCGCCGGCTCGCCCTTCCCGGCATCCGATCTGTACAAGTCGTTGGGCATCGAGCCGAAACTCAATGACGCCGAGATCGAGCGGATTCTTGGCTACGCCTATCAGGGGCGCTACACGAACTTAGTTCTGTCGTTGCTCTACCCCGACCGGGATTGGAAGGACGCTATCTTCCACGAGGATCACATCTACCCGCAGTCGGGTTTCCAGGTCCGGGCGCTGAAGAAGCGGGGGTACAGTGACGAGAAGGTGGCAGGCTATTTGGCCCGCTACAACGTCCTCTCCAACCTCCAACTGCTCACTGACTCGGAGAACCTCTCGAAGAACGCCACGGCGTTCGACCAGTGGCTCAAGACACGGGACGCTGCGTTCCGCACCCGGCACCTGATTCCCGACCTTCCGAACTACGGCTTCGACCACTTCGAGGAGTTCTCGAAGGGCCGCGCTGATCTCATCGTTGCTAAGTTGAAATCGCTGTGAGACGGACGTGTCAGTCAAAGCTGCCGTCGCCCGGATCACTCGAAGACAACCCCGGTTCTGACCGGTCGAACCGGCTCGTTGATCTCGAAGACCACTTGGCAACGCTGACACGCCAGCTTGACGAGAGTCGATTGCAGCTTGAGGCCGCGACCGAGCGCGCGGAGCAATCGGAGAGCGAGTGCGAGTCCGCCGAAGCTGACATTTTAGAGGCGGAGTTCGAGCAGTGCGGGTATCGAACCTCGGACTGCCCGACTAACAACGCCGACAAACTCGACCCGTCGCGGGTCGCCAAGATTCGGGACGGGTATGCGGCGGTCTTCGACTTCCTGGGGCAAATCGCCTACCTCCGGCGCGAGTGCGAGGACCTGTCGCACGAGGTTGACGAACTCGAAATCGAAGTAGACGAAGCTCAAGATCGCCTCGATGAGGGCTACTCGACCTGGGTGGGCGAGCAGGTTCGTAGGGCGGAAGCCTTACCCGCTCCACCGCCTGTGTCCAACTGGTGCGGACTGATACCGGCTGAACTCGTCGGGCGACTATCGGAGGACGCCAGGAAAATCGTCGGCACGTTTCACAAGCTCCACAGCCTCTACTCCCGCGAGGTTGATCTGCACTCCCTCGACTGGGGGCCGCTCGTCGGCACAATGTCCAAAGTTTGCGAGCGCATCTTGTCGGACTTTCTCGAACCGCGCTGCCGCGCGATCTTTGACGACCCCGCGTTGTCCCAAGTCTTCGCGACCAAGACGAACTACACCGACGGTATCCCAGAGGCGGACCGGGGGTACAGGGTCGAGAACAGCGCGTTACATCGGATTTTGGATTTCCGCAAGAAGTCCGGGCCACTCCACTGGAGTGGAACTCGCAACGCCGCGATTGCCCTGCTTCTGTTCGGGCAGAAGTTCAGGGTCGGGGCGGAGTCGGGGTACGAGATCGACAACCCGTTGAAACTGTTCGGCACCGAGGAGGACAGGGCCGCCCTCCGGTGCGATCTGTATCGCCTCCAAGACTTGCGGAACGGTTTCATCCACCACGACCCAGCCGACCAAGAGCAGGCGGTCGGGGTCCTGGCGTGTTTCCGGAAGTGCGTGCGGCGTCTCTGCTACGTCCTCTTCGGCGTAGCGGATTCCGTGACCGACAGTGATGAGTTTGAGAGCGAGTAACGACCAGCTTCTAACTCAGGTCCCCGTACACGGCCTCGTGCCGCTCTTCACGACTGGCTGCCGCAATCCGCCGCTCGGCCTGTTCCAGCCCGATCTCGCCGACCTCACGGAGGCGCAGGTCGGTGGCGTGCGTGAGGGCCGCGAACCCGTCAAGCCACGGCCTCCAGTGGTCCGACTCACTGCCCCGGAACCAGCCCGCTTCGTCAAAGGCGGCACGGGCGACTTCTTCCGGCTCGATCCCCGCGACTAGGGCGCTGGCGGCGAGGGCCTGCCACGCGCCGTCAGGCGGTCGGCGCAGTGGGGCGAGCCGGACCCGCTTCAGACGCGAATCCGTGAGTAGGAGCGCGAACAGATCGGCATCGTCCCCGACGAGCCTCGCGACGATTCCCCCTCTCCAGAGTGCGTCGATAGGCATGGTGGCGAGAAGGTCCGACCGCTCCTGGGTGGTGAGTCGCTCGAACACCGCCGACTCCGGCGGGTGGTCGGGGTGGCACGGGCGGTCGCGCCGGGCAATCCGGGCCGCGAGCCAATCCCGCGCGAGGCCGGGGAACATCTCCCACGCCGCGTCGGGGACGTGATCGGCCCCGCGTACCACGGCGTCGCGCCATGCCGCTGCAATCGGCGGCCGAACCGAACCGGCCGGCTCACTGTACCACTCCCCCATTGCAGCCTCCGCCGCGACCTTCGGGTCCGGGTGCTGCAACAGTGCCGTCACCCGCGCCTCCGGCATCTGCTTGCTGGCGGCAACCAGAACGAGCTTCGCGAATCGTGGGAGGCGAGTCCAAACCGCCTCCCACAGGCGCGTCGGGGGTTCGGCTGGGAGGCCAAGAACGAGCGAGACAGCAGCCCCTTCCGCACCAGGGCGGTCGAGAGCCGCCGCGACACGATCCTCCCAGCCAGACTCGCCCACGGTGACGGCGCGGCCCAGGAAGGGCGCAACGAGATCGCCGGGCAGCCCCGCCGCGCCGAAGGCGTCCGCCCAAGCGCCGGGGTTGGTCGCCCGCACGGCGATCTCCGCGCACACGAATGATCCCCAGCGGGGCCACGAGTGGAAACCGGGAACCGAGGCTTCCGCCTCGAATGCCGCAAGTCGGGCGGCCACGGCTTCCGGCGCTTCGTTCGCCCACCGCGTAGCCATGACCCGCGCGGCCTCCTGCTCGCGGGCCATCCGGCCTTGCCAATCGTCCGCGCGGTCGCGGAACGAGTAGAGAGTGACAAAATCGGGCGGCAGGGCGATTGCGAGTTCCACTCCTTGCACGTCGGCCATCTGCCACGCCCAGTGCAATAGGCCGGGGCGGTCGCGCCAGAGTTGGGCGAGGTCCGCCAGCACCCCCGCCGCGAACCCGGTCATCATCGCTACCGTCTCTTGGCTGACGTGGACCTGCGCCAGCCCTGGGTAGGCCCACACGCGGTGGAACTCTTGGAGTGGTTGCCAGTCGCCAGCCGCGACGGCCCAGAGGCGGTCGCGCACGTTCGGCCACAACGCCTGCACCGCCACCTTCTCTTCGTCGGTGATGAGGCCGAACCGCCGCACGACCCGCAGGTGGTCGGCCGGGTCGGTGTCCCACTCGGTATAGCTCGGCGAGAGGGCAGCGCAGACGGACACGACTGCCGGACGCGGGTCTCGCCCGGCGTCGAGCCATCGCGTTGCGGCGCGGACCACGGCCCGCCGGCGGCGTACTGGCTCGCCGCTTCCGGGGAACGCGCCCTCCGCCCACTGGCGGAGCAAAGTCGTGGCCCACTCCCCACCGGCTTCCGCCGATGCGGCGAGCAGGCGATCCGCTGCCTCGACTGGGACGTACTCCAGCGCCGCCTCGGCGACGGCCCGTAGCCGGTCGGGGTGGGTCGCCAACACCCAGCGGCACTCGTATTCGTCAAGGAACGCGAACTCCAGACACGTTCTGTCGCTCGCCCAGTTCAGCCGTGGGGCGATCATGTCAAACGGGACTCGCGCGCGACCGCCGCGCGCCCGCGCCCCGATGAGCGTGCGGGTAGCCTCCTCCGGCGCGGGGGCGCGGGCGAGCAGGTTCGCGACCGGGAGGGCGGACGCGCCGCCGAAGAATACGTCCCGCACGAGGGCGTGGCGGAGGGCCTCCGGGCGGACGACGAGCCGCTGTGGAGCGGCCTCGGCCAGCACCCCGCCGGCCGCCAGTCCGCTCACCACCTCTTGCACGCGGGCGAGCGACAGGCCCAGGTAACCAGCCACGTCCTCTACTCCCATGCCTCCGCCGCCGCCGACCGCGAAGCACGCCAGCGCGGTCACCGCGTCGGTGCCGACGAGACGCTCGAAGGTGCCCCTCACGTCCTGAGCGAGGGCGTCGCCCAGCACGACCGCGCGCGTGGTCTCCTCGCGCAGGCAAATGTCACAAAGGGTGACGGCCAGGCCGGGCCGTCCGTCGGCCTGCCGGATGAGTTCGCGGGTGAGGGAGTCCGGGCCGGTAATCCCGCGTGCCCGGATCACTGCCGCGATTTCCTTGCGCGTCAGCGGTTCGAGCCGGCGGGTCGCGGTGGCGGTCGCCCGGAGCGCGCGGGCCACCGCATCCCGCTCGCCCGGCCAACAGTCGGCGACGATGCGGAACGCGGCCCCGGTCTCCTCCCGCTGGCGGCGGAGTTCGGTGAGCAGGTCGGTCCGCAGGTGGGCGTCGTCAACCAGCAGGGCGGGCGGCTGATATTCGCGGACTCCGGCCATGATCTTGCCCACATCCTCGGTCACGACGAACAGCCCGTCGTCCGACCGGGCCATCTCTGCGAGGATCGCCGTCTTGCCCATGCCCGGCTGACCGACCACGAGGACATCGCCGGTCGCGGCCCTGAGCCACGCCAAATCGTCGGCACGGCCGATCAGTTCGCCGACCGGCGCGGGGCGCACGGTGCGCGGGAGGGCCGACAACGGCGGCGGGTCGTGAGGCAGGGCCAAGAGTTCGACGCACCACCGGGGGTCGCGGTACAGTCGGTTGGCGAAGTCGGCCTGCTCGTGGACGGCGACGAGGGTGAAGCCGAGTTCTTCCGCCGCCGCTTCCAAGTTCCGCTGCCGTGCCGGGGTCAGGGCCTGCGCGGTGGCCGACACGACGTGGCGGCGCGGCCCTTGGCCTTCGAGGTAGGACTCCAGACTCTTCCGCAAGTTGCCGATCACGTCCTCGCCAACGGTGCAGACCAGTGGGTAGGCGCGGCCGGCCCCGTCGGCGATGGCTCCGTCCATGCCCATGTCGCCCCCGCCCCGGATGGGCACCAGGCCGGGGTAGCTCGACCGCAGGAGAACGGTCACGCACCGCTCGAAGAGTTCAGGGTCGAGCCGCCCATTCAGGCGGGCGATGATCTGTTGGTAAAAGGGGTCGCGAGTCATCGAGTTCGACGCCTCAGATTGAGCATGTGGCACCGGCACCGGTAAGCGCGGACGCGGCTACTAACCCGCCGTGGTTGTCTGTTTGGGTGATCGGTCGGTGCAGCCGACGCAGTAGCACGTTTTGAACCGCGCGATCACAGCGGCCCAATCGGGAAGTGCAATCCGGCTTTTGTAACGGTACAAGGTGCAACTCCCGACGCGAGGCGGGTCCGTCCGATAGTGGGTGGCGGGCGACGACTCGTGACGCTGGTCGTCGCAGAGTTCGATATGCCGGCACCAGTTCATCTGTTCTTGGCAAATCGAGCGCGCCGCGAAGGACGCACGCTCGACGACGGGAAGTCTTTCGGCCGGCAACTCGCTGGCCTCCAGACAGTGCAGTGCGTACCGCCGCACGTCGTCGTCCGACATCGCGGCCATCTCGGTGTCCATGTCCGGCGGGTTCGCGACGCGGTTCATGTACCGCCGGTAGTCGGAGTCGCCGGTCAGAGCCGCTTCGATTTGCTCAACGTAGTGGTCATACCCCATCCCCCGCGCGAGGCCGAGAACGCCCTCCATTCGCTGGCGGGCCATCACCACGCGGTCGGTCACCTCCATCCAGTGAGCTAGCAGGAGCGCCGCCCGGACGACACCTTCCGTGTTCCCCGCTCGCTCGAAACAGCGGCTCGCGTGTTCAAGCCGACGATCCATTTCCGTCAGAAAAAGCTCTGGGAATGGGGGCGGGGTTTGCCCCATCAGAGTCGCCTGCGTCCGGCTGTCCACGATGCGGCCGAGGAGGATGACCCCGTGCGTGCAGAGGGCGTCGGCCACGAGCAGCGGGTGGCCGAGCGTTTGCGCCTCGCCGATCAGTCGGAACGCCTCCGCGTCGAGCCGCTTCGCCTCGGCTTGAACGGCACCCAGTTCGCCCAGCACGGCGGGTGTGAGCGGATACCGTCCCATGCCAAGCCGCATCTGCGCCCGGCAAATCCCGTTGAGTAGGGCGAAGTTGTTCTCGGCCCCATCGGCGTAGAGCCGGACGACCCGCGCTTCGAGCTTCAGGGTGTCGCCGACGGGCATCGTCTGCATCGCGTCGGCTGTTTGCCGCAACTCGACGAGCAGTTCCGCCCGCCGCGCGTCTTCGTGGGTCTGGAGGTGTTCACTGCGGAGCCGGTCGAGCCGCAACTGCGCCGCGACGCTGGGCGGTGCGGCCGTTTCCTGTTGTCGTTGGGCTTCACGGAACTCGGCCTCGTCGATCCGGCCTAACCGGTAGTCGCACCCACTGAGCAGCGCGGCGAGGACGTACAGATCCACGGGGTCGAACTGGTCGCGGCCGGACGCCGCCCGTCCCAGTTCCGACCGCGCGGTGAAGTAGTCGGCCTGCGCGTAGTGGGCATAGCCGACGACGAACCGCGTGTGCGGGAGGGAACGGGTGTCATGTTGCAAGAGACGGGCAAGGTCGAGGACGACGCAGGCGTGGCCCGCCGACACCATCGCGAGGCCCTGCTCCGCGAGGATCGCGCCGGCCTGGTCCGGGGCGGTCACGGCGAGCGTCGCGGGATCGACACCCAGGGTGACGGAGGCCGCCGTTGTCGCCCGCGTCAAGGCGTCGTGAGACTGTCGGTGGAGCCGGCCCTCGCGGAGAACCCGCTCGTGCGCCGCCGCCCAGTCGTCGGGCCGCGCCGGGCGG
Organism: Frigoriglobus sp.; assembly: GCA_043741075.1. Lineage (GTDB taxonomy): Bacteria > Planctomycetota > Planctomycetia > Gemmatales > Gemmataceae > Gemmata. Next base: position 693 of record JAYUBA010000851.1, on the reverse strand, counting down.
GGGAACCGCAGGGTGTGGTCTTCGTGCTGAAAGCGATCTTCGGATAAGCAACAAGCTCGGCAGTTGCCGAGCTTGTTTGGCGGACGACCGCGATTTTTCCCCGCTCCTTCAAAGGATTGCGTTTCAACGAAGGTTCCAAGTATGCTGAACGCTGTTTAGCCAACACCGACCGTGCCAAGCGTTTCCTCTCTGCTCGGCATCGCACGAAACGACCACGCCAGCGTATACCGTTTCTCTGCTCAACCGATCCCGAACCGCTCTCGTTATCCGCTTCTCGCTCAGTTTTGGGAGCGGTCTTCTTGCGCCCAAGTCGAGCATGTCCAGAGCCGAACCGTTCACGGTGAGCGTCGGCACGGTAGCCTCATTTACTTTTGTAGTTCAACTGCCCAGATCGACCCACCGACGAAAACGTGTTCGCCGGTGACTTTGAATCGTCCTTCAACGGTCATGGGCTGTAGCGCCCGAACACCGACCGTTGTTACGCCTTTGAGAAGGATTGCCGGTCCATCGTCATTGCCGTTCTCGTTCGTAGGGACGACGATAACTTGACCGGGGGCAATCACACGCACCGCCGTCCAGCACTTCGGCGGTTTGGGAAGTTCCCCAATGGAACCGTACTTGATTAGCCCCTCGTCCGGTCTGCATGACGCCTCAGTCACTACGATGGCGGCATGGACGAGCCCGCGTGTCCCG
>JAYUBA010000850.1:0-1529 GCA_043741075.1 Frigoriglobus sp. | reverse complement strand
GCCGTCGGAGGCTTTGAAGAGACCTAACCCCCCAACCCCCTTCCCTAAGAAGGAAGGGGGCGTAAATCCGGCTCCCCCTTCCTTCTTAGGGAAGGGGGTTGGGGGGTTAGGTTGTATTTGCTCACCCAAACAGCGTCTCCTTGCGCTTGGTGACCCAGTCGAGGCGGGCCGGGTCGAGCGTGAAGCCGAGGCCGGTGCCGACGAGCGCCGGAGCCTTCCCGCCGCGACCGAACGTCAGGTCTTCGACCGACAGCGCTTCCCACACCAAGTGCCGGTCGTAGCTGCCTTCGACGTAGCGGAGGCCGGCCACGCTCGTGGCGAAGTGCCGGCCGGCGGCGCTCAGGATCGCGGTCTCGCCCACCTGACAGCCGAGTTGGTAACCGAGGTTGTGCCGCTTCGCGAGTTGCGCGAGACGCAGGCTGGGGATGAACCCGCCGCACTTCGACAGGCGCAGGTTGAACAGGTCGCACCACCCGCCCCGCACCGCGCGCTCCGCGTCGATCTCGCCGCACAGCGATTCGTCCAACATGACCGGCGTCTTCACCTGCTTGCGAACGTCCGCGAGGCACGCGACCTCTTCGTGCCGCACCGGTTGCTCGACGCTCGTGACGCCGAACGGCTCCAGTTCGCGGATGCGCGCCGCGGCGTCGGCCGGTGACCACGCCTCATTCGCGTCGATGCGCAGGTCCATCCGGCGGCCGAGCCAGCGGCGGATGGTCTTCGTCCGCTTCACGTCGTCGTGGCCTTCGATGCCGACCTTTAGCTTCACCTGTGCGAAGCCCGCGAGCCGGTACACCAGCGGGTACAGCCGCTTCTTCCAACCCCGCGGGTTGCCGATGACGCCGCTGTACTGTACCTCCGGCGCGAACGTGTACAACTCCGGGGCGACGAGTTCCGTGACCCGCGTGAGCGGTTCGCCGAACGCGCGGCCGAACGCGTCCAGCACCGCGAGTTCCAGCGCGCAGCGGGCGGAGTTGCCGAGGATGCCGCGATCGTCGTCCGGCGAAGGCGCGAGTTTCAGACGCTCCGCGAAGTGGACCGCCTGCACGAAGTTCTCGCATTCGGCGTCGAACTGCTTGGGCAGGTCGGAGCGGGTCAGCAGGTCGAGGGAGAAGTCGATGGTCTCGCCGGTGACGTAGTCGCGCGGCACGCCCTCGCCGTAGCCGGTGGTGCCGTCGGACAGTTTGCACCGCACCACGACGTTGTCCGTGTCGGTGCGGACGTGGCTGGCGTGCGTCACCTTCCGCCGCAGCGCGACGCGGACGTGCCGGGCTTCCAGTTCGACGACGCGCATATGCGAAGCGCTCCCCTTCGGGTCGCGGCTAACCGACCGCGCTGAAACTCTTCCACGCGTCGCGGGCCATCCACATGCCCATGCCCATGAGCAGCACGGCGCTGAGCGTGGGCAGCAGGCGGAGCCAGCCGCGGTCGCCGGACACGACGCGGCCGGCGCGGTGCAGCAGCACCACCAACATACCCACCAGCGACAGCACCGCCGAGAGTCCAATGCTGAACGACACGAGCAGCGG
>JAYUBA010000849.1:0-5276 GCA_043741075.1 Frigoriglobus sp. | reverse complement strand
GCTTCGCCGACGGGTGGGGGGAGCGATGGGAGAGGTGACGTTTCATCCGAGGGAAGGGGTAGCTACTCGTGGGGAGTGACGTTTCACCCCCCACCCGCCGCGTCCAAAGCGACGCTTTGATCTCCCCCTCAAGGGGGGAGGTCAAAGCCAAAGCACGCCGGACGTTACTCTTCAACGTGATCCGGTGTCCCCTCCGCGCAAGCCGTACTTCGCGACGACCGCAAACAACCGCGACTCGAACGCCACCGCCCGCGCCATCGTCTCCGCGGACACGTCGAGCGTGGTCAGCGATTTCGCTTCTTTCAGCCCGAGCGCGCCGAGCAGCGTGAGGCCCATGTGGTGCTTCTCGCGCGGCGTGAAGTACGTGAACGCGAGCCGCAGCGCGGGCAGCGCGGCCAGGAACTCCTCGTCCGCGAACGCGACGAAGAGTTCATCGACGGCGAGGACGAAGTCCCGGTGCCGCTGCACCACTTCGCGGGCCAGCGCGAACAACCCCGCGAGGAAGTCGCCGAGTGAATCGGGGTTGGCGAACAGCAGCAACTCCGTGCGGACGCGGGTCGAATCGGACTCGCCGAGCGTCCACAGCGCACCCATCGCGGCGCCGCGAACGAGGGGGCGTTGCGGCTTCGACGCGCTCACGCGCCGCAGCACCGCGACGAACTCCTCGCGGTCGAGCGCGAGCGACGCGCCGCACCGCTCGAAGGTGTCGAGCAGCGCTTGCACGCCGGCGAGCACGTCGCGGTCGCGGCCGGTCACCTGGCCGAGCGTTTCCAGCAGCCACAGGCCGCGGGCGTAGGTTTCGCGGAGCAAGGTGCCCATGTCGCCGCGGCCGGCGGTCTGCAAGAAGTGGTCGTGAACGAAGAGGTACAGCAGGTGGCCGAGCGCCTTCGTCACCGTGAAGAAGTCGCTGTCGCCGCGAATCAGCCCGGCGAGCTTCGCGAGGAACGCGCCGGCCAGTTCGCCCAGCCCCGCGAGCGACGCGTCGAGTAGGAGGAGTGCCGCCTTCTCCGCGTCGCGCTCGTTGCCGGTGGAGCGCTCGTTCAGGCGCGCCGCGGTCGCGTCGGCGAGCGTCGGGCCGTAGCGGGCGGCTTCCACCGCGGTCGCGTCGAAGTCCGGCGACCACCGGATTCGCCACCGCTCCCACACCTTCACCATGTCGTCGCGGGTGACGAGGTCGGTGCCCCCGGTGCGCTCGAACCCGGTCACGGCCAGGATGCGGAGCCGGTGCAAGAGTCGGCTCCGCTCGCGGTCGTCGTCCTGCGCCAAATTGAGATCGACTTCGCGCCCCTGCGTCTTCGGATCGAGGCCGTGCTGCGCGAGTTGCTGTCGCAAATCTTCCACCAGCGGCGGGAGAACCGTGCCCTCCGCGAGCCGCCCGCGTTCGCCGCCGCGGAACACCTCGTGGACCGCGTCGAGTAGCGGGTGGCCGATGCCGTAGGACCGCTCCTCCTTGATGAGCGCGCCGATGATACCGTCGATCAGATCGCCGCGCCAGACGGCCGCGTGGCCGCGCAGTTGCGCCAGCCCGCGCGCGGTCGTCTCCGCGGCGATCAGGTCCGCGGCGGAAATCTGCTGGCCGCGCTTCCGCAGCACCTTCACCACCTGCGCGAGCAGCGTGCGGTGGCTCGCGGACTTGCCGCGCGAGCGGTCTTCCCACACCTGATGGTAGAAGCCGGGGTTGGGCATCCCGGCGTCGTACCCGCGAAGGCTGTCCAGCCGCTCGTAGGAGTACGGCGTCAGCGCGATCCCGCGCTCGCCCTCAGCATCAGGAAAGGTTGCTTCTTGTTTGGGGGCAGGCACCGACTCTTGCGACTTGTCGCTTAGCAACGCGCACAATGCCGAACTGTGGTAGCCGCCGGTGACCACCAGCACGCGGCCCGCGAACTCCTTCAGCGCGGCGCGTACCTGATCCGCCATGAACGCTTCCCGCCGCCGGTCGGACTCCGAAACGCGTTCGTCCAATAGGCGGCAGTGCAGGCAAAAGTGGTGACAGCGGCGGAGGAACTCCTCCAACGCGATGTCGGAATCCAGCTCGAAGTAGGCGTCCCACAGGTCGTCGAACGTCTCGACACCGGCCTGCTTGCAGAGCCGCGACACATACGCGTTGCGGCTCATGCCGCGGTCCGCGTAACGGTTGCTCACGTCGTCGATCCGCGCGATGTCCGCCCACGGCAGGTCGATGAACCGCGCGACCGCACCGAGTTCCTTCGCGACGGCCAGCGCCTGCCACTCCGGCGAGTACACGCAGAACGGGTGGTACGCGCCGCGCCGGCGCTGGTCCGCGAGCCGGACGTAGCTGTAGATCGCGATGGGCAGGTGGTGCGGCAGGTGCAGTTCGGCGAAGCGGGCGTTGAAGTCCGACGGCCCCTCGATCAGCACCGCGGCCGGCTTCACGCGGCGCATCAGTTCGCCCACGCGCCGCGCGCACGCGGGCGAGTGGTGCCGCACCGGGAAGAGCACGACGCGGCCGGTCAGATCGCACAGTTCGTCGATCACGCGAGATGCTTCCTCGCCTCGTAGTACGCGGGCCACGCGCCGCGACGCCTGTTCTTCACCACATGGTTGAAGTAGTGCTCCAGCTTCTTCACGTCGTCCGGGGCGTCCTTGAGCGCGGAGCCGGCGAGGTGCTGCACGAGGTGCGCCGGTTCCACCTCGCCCGCCCCGTAGTAGTACGCGTGGATGCCGGCCGCGTAGGCGGTGGACACGGCCTCCGCGGTACTCATCGCGGTGGTCAGCGTGTCGATCGCCTTGCCGTCGCTCGTTTGACCGTTGCGCAGTTCGTGAAAGGTGGTCACCAGCAGTTCCACGATGTCCGGCGTGAGCGCGACCGGGATGTCCGCCCGCGCCAGCAGCTTGTCGGTTTCGCGCTGCACGAGCGCCATCTCGTCGCTGAGGCTCGCGATGGGTTGCACCGTCTCGAAGTTGAACCGGCGCTTGAGCGCGGCCGACATCTCGTTCACGCCGCGGTCGCGGGTGTTCGCGGTGGCGATCACGTTGAACCCGGTCTTCGCGTACAGCGTGCGGCCCGGCCCTTCGAGTTCCGGAATGCTCATCACGCGGTCGCTGAGGACCGCCAGCAGGATGTCCTGCATCTCGATCGGGCAGCGGGTGATCTCCTCGAAGCGGACGATCTTCCCTTCCCGCATCCCGCGGTACACCGGGGCCGGCACGAGCGACCGCTCGCTCGGCCCTTCGGCCAGGAGCAGCGCGTAGTTCCACCCGTACTTGATGTTGTCGTCGGTGGTGCCGGCGCTGCCCTGAATGGTGAGCGTGGAATCGCCGCTGATGGCCGCCGCGAGCAACTCGCTCAGGTAACTCTTGGCCGTGCCCGGTTCGCCGATGAGCATGAGGCCGCGGTTGGTCGCGAGCGCGACGACGGCCCGTTCGAGGAACGCGCGGCTGCCGACGAACTTCGGTTGCGTGCCGAGGTCGTCGTCGCCCAGCACGAAGCGCAGCACCGACTGCGGGGTGAGCCGCCAGCCCTTCGGCCGCGGGCGGTCGCGGTCCTTCGCGGCTAACTTGTCGAGTTCCGCCGCGTACAGCACCTCGGCCGCCGGCCGCTGAAGGTCGGTCGCCGGTGCGTCGGCGGGGGCCGGTTTCGCCGCGGGCTTCTTCGCCATCTCGCTCACCTATTCGTGCCGGTCGTGTCGATGTCGGCGGATCAGTTCACGCCCCGCGCTGAGATTGGTAGTAAGAGTACCCGCGGCGGCGGTGCGGACGGAATGTCGGTGTGAAACCGCAACTCGCCCGCGGGGCCGGGCACCGGCTGCCAGCCGGTGGAGCGGTCGGCCTTCACCGCGAAGCCGTCGGCCGGCTTCACCCGGATGTCGTCGGCCGCGGCCCGCGCGTGCGATACGACCGGGTGTGCCAGGTCGAACGGGAACGGCCCCGGCGCTCTGGTGCCGGTCCACTCGACCGCGCCCTCGCGCACGCCGGCGCGGAGCCACACCTGCACCTGCCCGCCGGACTGACTCCACCCGGCCACGTCCGGCCCGCGCACCTCCAGCACCTTCACCCCGCCGACGGTGAACTCGATCAGCGGCAGTGGGTCCTTCGCGGCCCACGCGACGGTGCCGGTCGCGTCGGCGCGGTGCGGACCGACGTGCCACGCGGTCGCGGTGCGCACCGTCACCGGTTCGCCGACGCGCAACACGGGCCGCAGTTCGCCGGCCGCGCCCGGCGCGGGGCGGAACACGCGGACCGGGTTGGCCGCGTTCAGCTTCAGGTCGGGCACGGCGGCGAAGTCCTTCAGCGCGTCGGCCGGGAAGTCGATCACCCCGCCGAGGCCGACGCCGTCGATGGTCACGCGCGACGCCCGCAGGCCGTACACCGCCTCCGTCTCGCCGGTCACGTTGCCGAAACTGACGCGCGGGAACCGCAGCACCGGTTGCCGCGTGAGCGGCCCCCGCGGCGCGCACTCCAGCACCACGAGCAGCCGCCCGGTGGCCGGTGCCTGGAAGTCCACGCGGAGGAGGCGGAACCCGCCCTTTTCGGCGGCGAGCGACCAGTCGCGGAGCGGGACCGGGCCGGCCGTCGCGTCGGTGGTGCGGGCCGCGACGCGGAGCACCCCGAGTTCGGCCGGCACCTCGAACCGCAGCCCGGTGATCGTGCCCTGTTCGACGCGCACGAGGTACGCGGCGGTGAGGTCGGCGCCGGCCTCGGTCACGTCCCACACGCACCCCTCGCGCATCTTCACCACGGCCGCGCCGGCGGCGCCCTCGCGCCACCGCAGGTGAACGGCCCGCGCCGCGCCGAGGTCGGCGGCCAGAGTCGCCCGCTCGCCGCCGGTGGTCGCGGCCTGCCGCCCGGCGCGGCCGACCGCCTGCGGCTGCCGCGCCGCGCCGGGTAGCGTCGCGGCCAGTTTCGCCTCCGGCACGTCCGGTACGCCGAACCGCACCTCGCGCTCCGGCCCGGTCGCGGTCACCGTTGCGGCGAACCGCACTTCCACCTCGTGCCGCCCCGGCCCGCCGACGGCGAGCGCGTACGCGTCCGGCCGCGGCGACGTGGGGAACGCCGGCGCGCCGTCCACCGTGGCGCGCTCCAGGCGCACGTCGCCGAGCGGCAGTGACACCGCGTTGTCACCGGAGCGGAACGCGTGAACGACGAACTTCGCCACGACCCGCGCGCCGGTGTCGTCGGCCCGCACGTCGTACTCGGCGGACGTGACGACCGCGGCCGGGAGGTGCGGCTTCGCGAGCGCGTCGAGGCGGTCCAACGTGGCCCGCGCCGCGACCACTTCCTCGCCCCCGTCGGGGCCGGGCACGAAAAGGACCCGG
>JAYUBA010000848.1:0-5277 GCA_043741075.1 Frigoriglobus sp. | reverse complement strand
ATTCGGTCCCACCCCGTCGCTCACGCTCCGGGTTCGCCTTCTGTCGCAACAATGTAACACGACCGGGTCGCGCCTTTACCTGGCCCTTCGACTGGGGTATGCTATTCCCCATAGCCGAACGTCCGCCCCCCGGAGTCACGCCACATGTACGCCTCGCTGGTCCTGTCGGCGGCCCTCATCGCACCGGCCGCGCCGCTGCCCCGCGACGCCGCCCCGAACACCACCGGGCCGGCCCCGCGCGTCCTGGCCCTTAAGGCCGACGCCGGCGGGGCCGTCCGCGTCACCGGGACCATCCCGGTCCGGGTCACGGTCACCCAAACGCACTTCGTCATCGAGAACGTGGTCGTGAACGGCCAACAGGTCCAACAGCAGGTGCAGAAGCAGGTCGAGCAGGACATCACCACGTCGCAGTACATGAACAAGGCGCTGAGCGAGTTCAACGGCACGTTCGCCACCGCCGACGGCGCGCCGCTCACCGTGGAGGAAGCGACGGCCCGCGTGAAGAACGGGGCGACGGTGCTGGCCTCCGCCGACGGCAAGCCGGTCGCGAAGACGTGGCTCCGCGCGGTCGGCGGCGACACCGTGGTGATGATCGCCGACGGGCTGTCGCACGTTCAGCCGCAGTCCGGCGCCGGCGTGCTGCCGACCACCCCGGCCCCGCGGCTCGCGATGCTCGGCACCGACGACACCGGCACGCTCATGACCGCCTGCACGAGCCACCCGGGGGGCGCGAACAATGGCGTCTACTACGACGACATGGCGTTCGACGGCATGGGCCGGGGCGGGTTCCGCGGGCGGGCGATCCGCGGTGACATGTACTACGGCGGCTTCAACGCCCAGCCGGTCGGCGCGAAGGTCGTCCTCAAGCCGCTCGCCGACGTGACGTTCGACGCCTACGACCTGACCGGCAAGCTGGTCCCGCGCGGCGCGGCGCTCAAGCGGCTCGCGGCCGGCGGGATGGTCCTCGTGGCCGGCGACGGCCGCCTCCCCGACGAGACGTACCTGAAGGCGTTCCGCGCGGACGTGCTGGTGCTGGTCGGTTCCGAACTGGTGCTGCCGGTCGCGCCGATCGACCAGACCAAGAAGAAGGAGCCGGTGAAGGGCGCGAACCCGATGGCGCAACCGGTTCCGGGCGTCATCCCGGCGGTGCGACCGCTCGCCCCGGCGGTCCTCCGGCCGGCTATCATCATCAAGGGCCGCGCGGGCGGCGCGCTTCTGCCCGCGGCCCCGGCGGTCGAGGTCGAAAAGGTCGAGAAGAAGTAACGGCCGGACGGATCTTCGCCGTGGCCCCACCGGGGCCACGGTCCTTCTTTGTGTACCTTCCGCGAAACCCTGCGAAAATCCGAACTCGCCCCTCGCTTTTCCCCTCGCCCTCGCGCAACATATCACTAGCTGCCTCCCACCCACCGCGCCGCTTCCCGCCATACCCCACGCTGCCAAATGACTGCTCACAGCCGTCGCGCGTTCCTGCGCTCGTCTGCCGGCGGACTGGTTTCCGCCCTGTTCGCCGGACACGCCCTCCGCGCCGACGATTCCCCGTTCGAAGTCGCGCCGCCCCCGCGGCCGGTGATTTCGCCGGTCCCGGCCAAGCTCGCGCCGCAGGACACGCTGTTCCTCACGTGGCAGCGCGACCCGACCACCACCATCACCGTGCAGTGGGTCGGGCCGGAGAAGGCCGACCTCGGCACGGTTCGCGTCGCCCCGAAGGACGCCGACGCCGGGTGGACGACCGCGAAGGTCGCGACCAAGCCGTTCGGCAACACGGACGTGAAGGTCCACCGCGCCGAGTTCACCGGCCTCGCGCCCGGCACCGAGTACCTGCTCCAGATCGGGTGCAGCGTCCAGACGTGCCGGTTCCGCACGATGCCGGCGAAGGCCACCGACGCGTTCACCTGGGTGTCCGGCGGGGACTGCGGCACCGGCCCGCACGCGATCGGCACGAACCTCATCGCGGCCAAACAGGAGCCGTACTTCGCGCTCATCGGCGGCGACCTCGGGTACGACAACGGCACCTCCGCGCGGGCCGCGATCCAGTTCCTCCAGAACTACTCGAAGCACATGATCGACCCGAAGGGGCGGCTCATCCCGATGGTCACGTGCCCCGGCAACCACGAGGTGCGCGGCGGCTACAAGGGGACGCGTTCGGACGCGACGTACTACCTCCCGCTGTTCGACGGGCTGTACAAGGAATCGACCTACGGCGCGCTCGACTTCGGCGACTACCTGAGCCTCGTGCTGCTGGACACCGGGCACGTCTCGGCCATCGGCGGCGCGCAGACGGACTGGCTCGATTCGGCGCTGGCGGAGCGCCAGGACCGGCCGCACCTGATCGTGGCGAACCATGTACCCGCGTACCCGTCGTTCCGCGACCCCGGCACGGCGCCGGCGAGCGGCGTGCTGGGGATGCTGGGCATCAAGGAGAAGGGCGGCGGGACCGGCGAGGAGAACCGCAAGTACTGGTGCCCGCTGTTCGAGAAGTACGCGGTGGACGCGGTGCTGGAGCACCACGACCACACCTTCAAGCGGACCCACCCGCTGACGGGCGGGCATGTGGACAAGTACGGGGTGCCGTACCTGGGCGACGGGTCGTGGGGCCAGTTGCGCCCGCCGGCGTCGCCGGAGAAGCGGCCGTACCTGGCGGCGGTGGGCCAGGCGTACCACATGACGGTTCACCGGCTGGAGGGCGAGCAGCGGTACCACGTGGCGCTGGAGGAGACGGGCCGCATCGCCGACATCTACGGCACGCACGGCAAGCGCCCGCACCGCCGGGGGTGAGGGCGAACGGCGCAAAGCACAAACGAGCAGGGGGCGTAAGCCCCTGTTTGCTTTGGTGAGGGAACACTAACTTACTGGTGACATACCGGATTACCGCACCGCCTTTAGGATACCCAAAATGGCGGATCGATTCTGGGAAGTGCTCGGTAAGCAATTGTTCGTCTGGTCCGGGTGGGTGTTCACCGTCGGTGGGGCGATCGGCAGTTTTGTCCTCGGAGATGCATACGCTTGGATCGGATGGTTGGCGGTCTTGGCGGGCGTACTCGCTCTCACGGGGCATTCCTACTCGCTTCACCGGCGGTGCCGTGAGCTTCAAGTCGGGAACGATGATCTTACGGTCTGTCTCCGCGAAGCCGAACGGAAACTCAACGAGGTTCCACTTGACCTCGTGAACCGCATCCGGGAGTTGATCACACCCCAATCGCTCAACGACGTTGCTGCACGCCTCGCGGCCCACGGCGATTACGTGCTCCGGATGAGGAGGTTCGTGTTGGTGTCTGGTGACATCCACCTTCGCACGTTCGTCAAGCGTGATAAGGCTATCTTCGCAGTCGCAAAAATCGCTGCTACCGCTCTGGCACACCTCCGCGAGAAGGATGTCTTCATCCTCGTGCGAAATGCAGACGGGTTGCAAACCGATTGCGCTCTGATAGTGGTTCACCAAACCCCCGACCCAGCTCACGGAACCGTTCACTTTCAGCTCGTGGAATTATTTTCGGAAGAGGCGCGGGCAATCGAACATTTGGCGACCGCGGGAGGGGCCAGCGGCCTGATGGGCTACAGTTTGCGACCGGTGTGTGACCCTGGATGGTATGGTACACTTGAATCGGCTACGATTCCTGAAGCGATCAAGCAGTTGGCCGAAGGGATCGAGCGCGAGCGGAGGGATCGGTCGTGATTCAGACGAAAGTTGCGAAGGTACTCAATTCGACAAGCGTCATCCTCGCTGCCGGAGCAGAACACGGCATTAAAGAGGGCATGGAATTCGTCATCTATGACTTGTCGGAAATGATCCGCGATCCCGAAACTGGTGAGGATCTTGGGCAACTCGAACTCGTCAAAGGGCGGGTTTTCGCGGTCCACGTCCAAGAGAAATTGACATGGGCGCAGACTAAATCACGCACTGTTGAGGAAACCGTAGACCCCATGGGAATCATGGCGAGGAGAGTTGCTTTGGCACATTTCTTCCCGCAAAAGGTCAAGACCACCGTTCACGACCAGCTGACGGTCGAAGGTGCCACCGACATCCAGCAGGATCGGATTGTCCGCGTCGGCGACAAAGCTCGAAGCGTTTACCAGCCCGAGTTCGCTCTCACCGAATCTGCCAAATGAACACCCTCACCCCTCCCGCCCCGACGGCCACCCCGTGAACCACGCCGCACCCATCGTGCGCATGGAGGCCATCGTGCTCACCGCCGCCTTGGCCGTCGTAGCCCCGCATCAACCGGCTGGCACCTGCACGCCCTTGCGCGGTAGAATCTCGGCATGAGTTCCGCGACAATTCCGCCGCCGCCTGGCTCGCCCTTCGCACCCGGCGCGGTGCTGACCGCCGCAGACGTGGCCCGGTTGCCGCGCACGCTGGCGACCACCGACGTGGACTTCGAACTGCACGACGGGAGGCTCGTCGTCATGGCCCCACCCGGCTCCGGTCACGGCCGGCGACAAGCGCGCTTCGCCGCGTTCCTCTTCACACACGGCGAACAGCGCGGACACGGCGAGGCCTTCGCCGAGGTCGGCGTACTCCTGCGCCGCAACCCGGATCACCTGCTCGGCCCCGACGCGGCGTTCCTGACCGCGGCCCAACTCCCGCCGCGCCTCTCGCCCGAAGGGTATCTACTTACCGTCCCGCACCTCGTCGTCGAGATTCGGAGCAAGAACGACACCCAACCCGAGATCGACGAAAAGGTGAGCGATTACCTCGCGGCCGGTGCCGCTCTCGTGTGGGTCGCCGATCCGGGTGCCCGCACCGTGACGGCCCACGGCCCGAACCGGCCCCCGGTCGTCTTCGCGGCGACAGACACTCTCACCGCCGATCCGGTGATTCCGGGCTTCGCGGTACCCGTCGCGGAGTTGCTCCCGGCCTGACCCGTCACGCCGCTGACTGCCCGCTACAATCACAACATGAACACCCTCACCCCTCCCGCCCCGGCGGCTTCCTCCACTTCTCACGCGGCCCTCGTCGCGCGGATGAAGGCCGTCGTCGGGAACGACAACGTCGTCTTTGCTGATGGGCGGGCGGAGAGTCGCACAGCGGCGGGCCATGCCATGGCCCACCTCCGTCGATGACGGGGTTACGCAAAGGTGGATCACGGCCCCTTTCGTTCGACCGGCTTCGGCACACCCGTTCACAGCACTGGCCCTCCCCATAATCCGGGACGGTCAAGAAAAAAACGCGGCCCGCGAAGCCGTAACCCCGGTCACGGCTTCGGGCGGCGGTAGAAGCGGTTGGCGGCCCGCCCCTACCGGGGACTCTGAAGAAGACCGAGTAGCTAGCCCCCGCGC
>JAYUBA010000847.1:0-1534 GCA_043741075.1 Frigoriglobus sp. | reverse complement strand
CTGTGAAGTGCGTCGCGACCGACGGCATGTACGGCACGCACACCACGCTGGTCCCGTACATGCAGCGGTGGATCCAGATTTACAGCGGCTCGCGGCGGCTGCAGAAGGCGCTGCCGGGCTGGTTCTACGGCATGATCGGCACGGTGGGCGTGAAGCGCGTGGCCCGCAACCGCGGGGTCACGTACCCGAGCGTGGAGAAGGCGGCGGCCCGGCTGAACCGCCCGCTGCTGATGATCCACGGCGAGGGCGACACGTACATCAAGCCGGAGATGGCGAAGTCGCTGTTCGACCGCGCGTCGGGGCGCAAGTCGCTGTGGCTGGTGCCGAAGGCGAAGCACAACCAGGCGCTTCACGTGGCCGGCGCGGAGTACAGCCGCACGGTGACGGAGTTCTTCGACCGCCACCTCGCCGAAGAGGTCGCGGAGCCGGTGCCGGTGGCGTGAACCGAAGACCCCTCCCCAACCCCTCCCCCAAGGGGAGAGGGGCTTCCGACTCCGACTCTGGCTCCCCCTTCCTTCTTAGGGAAGGGGGCTGGGGGGTTAGGTTCTTCACAACTCATGTCCCTCAAACGCTTCCTGCTCGTCCGCCTCGGCCGGCTGCTCACGTACCCGGTGCGCCGGCAGTTGCGGCAGTTCGAGGTCGCGTGCCAGCACCCGGAAGCGGTACAGAGCGAACTCCTCTTCCGCATCCTCCGCACGCAGGCCGACACGCAGTTCGGACGCGACCACTCGTTCGACGCGATCACCACCGTCGCGGAGTACCGCCACAACGTCCCGGTCGCGCCCTACGAGTACGTCGCCCCGTACATCGAGAAGGTGCAGAACGGCGACACGCGCGCGCTGCTCGCCGACCCCCGCGTGCTCATGTTCGCGCTCACCAGCGGCACCACCGCCAGCCGCAAGTTGATCCCGGTGACGGACGCGTACCTCGCCGCGTACCGCCGCGGGTGGAACATGTGGGGCGTGAAGATGTACCGCGACAACCGCGGGCGGCGGATCGCGATGCGCCCCATCGTGCAGATGGGCGGCGACCCGGAAGAGTTCCGCACGCCGGCCGGCATCCCGTGCGGCAACCTGTCCGGGTACACCGCGATGGTGCAGAAGCGGCTCATCAAGCGGATGTACGCGGTCCCGTATGTAACCGGCAAAATCAAGGACGCGAAGGCGCGGTATTACGTCGCGCTGCGGTTCTCCATCGGCCGGAACGTATCGCAGTTGATGGCCGCGAACCCCAGCACACTCGTTCAACTCGCCCGCACGCTCGACGCGGAGAAGGAGCACTTGCTCCGCGACCTGCGCGACGGCACGCTTCGCGCCGACCTCGACATCGCGCCGGGGATTCGCGCGTACCTCGCGCCGCGCGCGAAGAAGGACGCACACCGCGCGAACGAACTCGCGGCGGTCGCGTCGAAGCTCGGTCGGCTGTACCCGATGGACGTGTGGCCGTCGGAGGGGACCGTCATCAACTGCTGGACCGGCGGCAGCATGGGGCCGTACCTGCGACAACTCCCACAATACTTCGGCGAGCCGCCGAT
>JAYUBA010000846.1:0-5296 GCA_043741075.1 Frigoriglobus sp. | reverse complement strand
CCACGACAAGCAGGCGTACTTCACAGCAGGATCAGCCACGCCGCCGAGAAGAAGATGAAGATTCCGGTCACGTCCACGAAGGTCGCAACGAGCGCGCCGGAGGCCACGGCGGGGTCCATCCCGAACCGCTGAAGGACGAGTGGAATCAGGCACCCGATCAGCGTCCCCCACAGGCAGATGCCGAGCACCGCAATCGAGATGACCGCGGCCAGCCGCCACCGGCTCACCGGTTCGGTCCGCACCTCGCATTCGGCCGGGAACTGGTACACCCAGGCGTCGGGGAGCTTCTCCGGCGCGTCGAGGGCCTTCTCCCCCTCCGGTAACCGGACGCGCGCGTTCTTCTCCATCGTCGTCGTTTGCGGCGTTCCGGCCGCGAGCGCCACGTCCCAACTCTTCCCGCCCCACATCGAGGACGGAACCTCTTGCGAAGTCAATTCGGTTCCCGCGGGCACTCGGACGGTAAACGACTCCTTCACCTTGCGCGGCCCGCTTCGGGTGTCGCTCGGTGTGAGCGACCCGCGGGCGAACGCGATTACGCCGAGCGTCAGGCCCAGAGCCAAACCCATCAGCAGTTCACGGCGGAGCACCTTGCGCCAGTCCTTCGGGCTGGCGTACCCGAGTGCCATCGCCCGCGTCACGAGCGTCGCGGCCTGCGTGCCGGAGTTCCCTCCGGTGGAGATGCACAGCGGGACGAACAGCGCGAGTACCACCACGGCCGCGATCAGTTCCTCGAAGAACTCCATCACCGTGAACGTGGCGAGTTCGGCGACGAACAGCACCGCGAGCCACTTCACCCGGCTCCGCCACACGCGGTAGAAGCTGGCGTTCAGGTAGTCGCCCTCGATCGGGCCGACGGCCGCCTGCCGCTGCATGTCCTCGGTCGCCTCCTCGCGCACCACGTCGAGCACGTCGTCGTGGGTGACGATGCCGAGCAGCCCGAACTGGTCGTCCACCACCGGCGCGGCGAGGAAGTCGTACCGCGCGAACATCTGGGGCACCGCCTCCTGGTCGGCGTCGTACCGGAGGGTGACGAGGTCCGTTTCCATCAGCTCGCGGATGAGCGCGTGCCGCGGGGCGAGGATCAGGTCGCGGAGCGACACGACGCCGAGGAGGCGCCGCGGGGCGAGGGAGCCGTCCGGCCGGCGGTTGGCGTCGTCGAGTACGTAGATGTAGTAGATCGTCTCGCGGTCGGGTGCCTGCTGCCGAAGTTGATCGATCGCTTCGGCCGCGGTGAGCGTGCCGGGGAGCCACGCGTAATCCGTGGTCATCAGCGCGCCGACCGTGTTCTCGCCGTACTGGAACAGCTTGGCGATGTCCTGTCGGTCGGCCTCGTCCACCAACCGCATGACGGCTTCGGTCACCCGCGGCGGCAGCCGGCGGAGCAGGTCCACGCGGTCGTCGTGCGACATCTTCGACAGGAGTTGACCCATCTGCGGCCGGGCCTTCTCCGCCATCTGCACTTGAACGGCCGGGGGCAAATACTCGAACACGGACGCCTGCGTGCGGATGTTCGCGTTGCTGATGACCTCCCAGACTTGCTCCGGGTCGAACTCGTCGTCGAGCGCTTCGGCCACCGTCGCCGGGTGCAACTGCTCGCAGAATTCGCGCAACCCCGCGGTGTTGTGCTCCGCGAGCATCAGCTTCACTTCGGGACCGAACAGGGGATGTGCCATAAGTCACGGAAAGGGCGGGTCACCGGTGTTCGATCAACGACGCGTTATCGATCAGTCGGGTGCCGCCCAGGAACACCGCGACGGCGGCCACGGCCGGCCCGTCGAGGCGCGCGAGCGGTCGGAGCGTCTCGGCGTCCACCACGCTCGCGTAATCGACCCGCGCACCGGGGATCGCGCTTAACTCCGCGTGCAGCGCGGATTCGAGCCGGGCCGCGTCCACTTCGCCCGCGAGCGCCCGCGCGCGGGCCGCCTGGAGCGCCTGGTAGATTCGCGGGGCGGCGGCGCGCTCGTCCGAGCTGAGGTAGCGGTTCCGCGAACTCAGTGCCAGCCCGTCCGGTTCCCGCACGGTCGGTTCGACGCGCACCGCGACCGGCACGTTCAAGTCGCGGACCATCTGACTGATGATACGCGCCTGCTGGTAGTCCTTTGCGCCGAAATGGGCCGTATCGGGCCGAACGATGTTGAACAGCTTCAGCACCACCGTACACACGCCGCGGAAGTGCCCCGGTCGGCTCGCCCCGCACAGCGCGTCGCCCAACTTCGCCACATCGACGAAGGTGACGGAGTTCGCCGGGTACATCTCCGCGGCGGTCGGCGCGAAGATCAGGTCCGCGCCGGCGTCGCCGCACATCTTCTGATCGGCTTCGAGGGTCCGCGGGTATTTGGCGAAGTCCTCTTTCGGCCCGAATTGTGTCGGGTTCACGAAGATCGACACGACCGCGAACCCCGAACGCGCGCGGGCGGCGCGGACGAGCGCCGCGTGCCCCTCGTGGAGTGCACCCATCGTCGGCACGAACCCGACCGTCTTGCTCTGAGTGCGCGCCGCGGCAACGGCCTGACGCACCTCGGCGATGGTGGTGACGATTGGCGGGGACACAATGACCACTCCGCGAGTCACGCGATGCCTTTGCCCTCTCCCCTTGCGGGAGAGGGTGGCGAGTCTTCGAGCCGGGTGAGGGGTAGACTTCAGCGCGGCAAAAGGCTTCGCGTGAACATCTTGGTCCAGCACCCCTCACCCGGCGGCGAAGCGCCGCCACCCTCTCCCGCAAGGGGAGAGGGCAAGAAAATCTCGGCGGGCTTACGCCGCGCCGCTCGCCAGGGCTTCCAGCACCAGCCCCAGGTACGAAAGCGGCTCCTTGTCCGTGAGGCCGAGTTCCGCGGCGGCGGCAAGCAGGGTCGCCTTCGCGGCTTCGTAATGCGATTCTTCAGCGAGAATCTCCAACTCCACGAACTCGCCGACCCGGTCCACGCTGTCGAAGCACGCTTCCAGGTCGAACCCGTCGCGCCGGAAGCGGTACACGCGGCGCTTCTTTCGCACGGTGGTAACGGGCTTGTAGCCGAGCGCGACGAGGAGGCGCTCGGTGTCGGCCGCGGTCCCGTCCCCGTCGGCCAGCGCAACTTCGATCTCCGGTCGCGTTTTCGTCTCGGTGTCGCGCTTCGGTCCCTTGTAGGTCAGGTAGTTCTTCGCCCCGATGCGGCGGAGCCGGAACGCCTCGTCGGTCGCCTTCAGGTCGCGGTCGGGCGCCGAGAAGTACAGGTCCACGTCGGTGCGGTCCTGCGCGAGCGCCGCCCCCCAGTCGAGGAGCGCTGCCACCGCCGCGGCGCGGTCGGCGTTCCGGTACTTCACTTCGACTTCGAGCATCGGGTTCGCGGCCAGTTGGTTCGCACGAGCGCTTTGGCACCGGTTAAGATAGGGTGGTACACTGGAGGCGGACATCGTGTTGAAGGAGAACGCCAAGTGGCCCAGCGCGTGACCGTGGCGAAGGCGACCGACATCCCCGACGGGGCGAGCGTGGTGGTGAGCGTCCGCAAGAAGGACATCGCCATCTTCCGCGTGAACGGCGTGCTGCACGCGATCGACGACATGTGCCCGCACATGGGCGCGTCGCTGTCGGGCGGGTTCGTCGAGGACGGGTGCGTCACGTGCCCGTGGCACTACTGGCGGTTCCGCCTCGCCGACGGCGCGTGGGCCGATAACCCGAAGGTGAAGCAGACCGCGTACCCGGTCCACGAGGTCGATGGCGCGGTGCAACTGGAACTGCCGGACCCGCCGGCCGCGGGGTAACAACGGTGACCACCATGACTCGCACCCGGTTCTGGTTCGCGGCGGCCGTCTTCGCGGTGGGGGCGGTGTTCCTGTCGTCCGCGCACTCGCAGCCGCAACCGGCCAAGAAGGCGCTGCCCAAACTCGAGCCGGTCGCCGAGACGAAACTGCTCATGGAGGGGATCGCGGACCCGAACACCCGCGCCCTCGGCAAGCTATTTGCTGCCAAGCCGAAGGACGCGGAGGCGTGGGCGTTCGCCCGCGGGCAGGCGCTTCTGCTGGCCGAAGCCGGCAACCTGCTCATGATGCGCCCGCCGAAGACCAGGGCCGGGGAAGAGTCCTGGCTGACGCACGCGGGCGAGTTGCGCGAAAGTGCCACCGCGGTCGCGCGGGCGGCGGCGGCGAAGGACTACCTGCAAGCGCGCACGGCGCTGGCCGGGGTCGCGAACGCGTGCAACCGGTGCCACCAGACGTTCCGTGTGGGCGTCCGCGTGGACCCGTTTCCCGATGACCGATGACCGTTCGGCGCTTGACTCCCGGTTGCCGTCCGCCTAGCCTGAGCGCGATTCGTGTAAATCCCGGCGCGCGGCGGCCGAAATACCCGTCAGTCGGCGGGGCGCGTCGCCCGGCGATTCCGTCTACCTCCAACCGAGCGCTTCACACAATGTCTACCGCGCCCCCAGGTTCTTCCGGTGCCGCTCCCCCGGCACCGGTCCCGCCGCACAAGCGGGAGATCACGCTCATCAGCCACTCGATGCTGTTCTACTGGTGGCCGATCTGGTTACTCGGCTTCACGATGGCCGCGATCACCTTCTTCGAGGACGCCCGGTTGGCCGTCATGCCGCCGGGCACCGGGGTGACTGAGAAGTGGAAGGACGAGGGGAACACGTACTACGAAGTGGCGGTTCCGAATTCCAAGGGCGCGACCAAATCGCTGACCGACGCCGTGAAGGCGTCGAAAGAGCCGGGCGAGGTGCGCCCCCCCGCGTTCCCGACCCGCGTCTCGCAGAAGGTGTGGATGGGGCCGGTGTTCTGCGTCGTGCTGCTCATGACGGTGGTCATCACCAACGTCCCGCTCCGCGGGCTGTGGTCGTTCCTGGTGCTGCTGATGGTGCTGGTGGTCGCGCTGCTCATCACGCTGGTGCCGGGCGGGTGGGACCAGTTGCTCGGCGCGCTCAACAACCTGCACATCTACATCAACATGGCCGGCTACCTGTTCATCGCCACCATCGTGTTCATCCTGTGGACGGTGTCGGTGTTCATCTTCGACCAGCGGACGTACCTGATCGTTACCCCCGGTCAGATCCAGGTGTGCGAACACGTCGGCGCGTCGATCCGCAGCTTCGACACCACCGGGCTGACGTTCGAGAAGCAGCGGGACGACCTGTTCCGGCACTGGCTGCTGGGCTTCTTCTCCGGCGACCTGATCGTCCGGACCTCCGGGGCGGAGCGGGAGACGATCCGCCTGCCGAACGTGCTGTGGATCGGTTGGCGGTTGGAGGAGGTGCAGCGCCTCCTCCGCGAGAAGGCCATCGTGGCCGGCTGAGTGGCGGAAATGACAAGTGCTAAATGATGAAGG
>JAYUBA010000845.1:0-1537 GCA_043741075.1 Frigoriglobus sp. | reverse complement strand
TCGAGTCGGCCGGGTGCGCCCCGGGGCGGACCCGCCGCCACGCCGCGCCCGCCCACCGGGCCAGTACGCTCCCCGGCACCACCGGCGGCGGCTCCGCGGCCGTCAGGTTCGGCCGGAACACCATCAGCAGCAGGAGCGGCAGGTACCACAACACGTACACGCCGCCGCGGTCGCCGTGCCAGAACTGCACCGCGATCAGCACCGCCGCCGATTGCCCCAGGAGGTGAGAGAGGTTCTTCGGGTTCGGCCACACCGTCACGCCGACGAGGAAGCCGACGAACAGCACGAACAGCGGCAACCGGTACGCCCAGTGCGTGCCGGTCCAGATGCTCGGGGTCGTCGGTGCCGTCCACGGCTTCCAGTCGGTCAGGTGCAGCGCCGTCACGAGGTTCAGCCCGGTCGGACCGATCCACAACACCAGCGCCGTTGCCCCCACGCTCACGGCGGACGCGCCGAGGAACGCCAGCCCGAACCGGCTCGCCCCGCGGCGGCTGTAGAAACCGAACCACAGCGGGAACAACAGCGCCGGGAACACCGACGTGCCGGCCGCGAGGCCGAGCAGCCACCCGGCGACCGTCGGCCGGCGGTAGCAGAACAGCGCCCACACGAGGAACGCGGTGGGCAAGACGTGGTGAACCTGCCCGATGTTGAACGCCGTGTACGGGAGCAGCGTGTACAGCGCCGCGGCCCCGACCCCGGCGGTCAGGTCGCCGAAGTGCCGCCACCCGATCATCACGAGGCCGGCCAGCACCGCGGCGTGACAGAGCATCGCCAGCCCGCGCTCGGCCCAGAACCGCACCGCCGCCGGCGACGCGGTTCGCCCGTTGGTGGTCTGTGCCTGCTGCACCACGGCGGTCGCGGTGTCCTGCACCTGCTCGATGGGTGCGGGCCGCTTCCCCACCTGCTCCTGGCCTTCCTGGTCCGGGGTGCGGCGCACGGCCACGGCCGTCAGGCAGATGAACAGCGCGGCGCCGAGCCAGCCCAGGCCCGCGGTGTTCAGGTTCGCGCTCATCGCCGGCCGGCGGACGAGCGCGAGGTCGAGCACCGCGCGCACGAACCAGAACAGCGAGCCGGTGAGCAGCCAGCCGTAGCCGAGCGCGCGCCCGCGGTGCGCGCGGGCCACCAAGTCGGCGGCCTCCCCTTCGCCCGCGCGGTCGGCCGCGGCGTACAGCGCCGCCGACTCCTGGAGGATCAGGAACCCCGGCACGAGCAGGAACAACATCAGCAGGTCGAGGTTGCGGATCGACAGCGGGCGGGTGAACTGGAAGAACAACGCGACGGTGAGGAGCAGCGAGAAGTAGAACCACGTGACCGCGTTCGGCAGGCGGAAATCGAGGAAGACGGACGGTTCCACGGCGGTGCCCCGGTTGCGGGTCTGGTACGGCGACGGCGTCGCTCGATGTGGCCTGGGCAGCGCGGCCGAACGGGTGTGTAGATACGCGGATCGCGAACCCCCGTCAAGCGCCCGTGCGAAAGCGCCCGCTCCCGCTCGTTACGAAGGGTGTCGATTTTGGCGAGCGGCACCCGTGAGGGTGCC